>CALYUZ010000001.1 GCA_945492685.1 uncultured Methanomassiliicoccaceae archaeon
TTCTGAATCTTACCGTCCTTCTTCTTCCTGATGACTGTGGCACCGTTGTTGGAAGCCACCTTCTTCGCGTAGGCATCGGCCTCCGCCTTGGTATCGAAGCGCCTTATGGCCTTGGTCGATCCCGTCTTCTTGACCTGCCAGCCTCCATCCGGGTGGGTGCAGACGACATAGGATGCCTTCTTTGGAGCCTTCTGGACCTCTTCGGCCGGTTCTTCCGGGGAATCCTCCTTCTTGGAGGTCTTGGGAACCGTCTTCTTCGCAGCAAATTCCTTCTTATCAGGAACCTCATCCTTCGGTGTCTCCTTCTTCGCAGATTTCTTCTCCGCAGTCACAGTCCTCTCAGGCTCATCAGATGTGGCCTTCGCATCCTCTTTTCCCTTCCTTTTGAAAATGGCCATGATGATCGGAGAAGGAATCGTGTGCCGTCTTCTTAAGTGGAATGGCGGATCGGACGGAAAGGAGGGATCGTAATGCCGGAAGAGGTGAATGACTCCGAACCAGATTTCTTATGTTCTCCGAAATGCCCCGCTCCCAACACCTGCTGATGCTGTTTTCCGTTATGATATCACCCGTATCCCGATTCTCTGCACCGGTTCAATAGGACCAGGAACAGCTTAAACGAAAGTTTTAAATAGTTTACAGATATCCCATGTTTCGGTATGACGGCCAAAGCGGCGGGGTCACACCCGGTCCCATTCCGAACCCGGCAGTAAAGCCCGCCCGCGTACCTGTCTGTACTGTATTGCGCAAGCGTACGGGAACTCAGGCACGCTGTCAACCACTTTTCTATTTCTATCTGATGGCCAAGAGGCTTTCCTTCTGATCATCGACTGGTAATACCGACCAACAGGTTCCGACCCACCTCTTTTATTAAAAAGAACCTATGTCACCGAACGATGATGCTGATTAAGCTGGGTGGTAGCGTTATCACCGACAAGTCCCAGTACAGGACATTCAACAAGGAACAGGTCTCCAGGCTCTGCAGGGAGATCGCCGAGTCCGGAAAGGGCACCATCGTCGTCCACGGCGCGGGTTCCTTCGGACACGTTGTTGCGAAGAAATACGCGCTCCAGCATGGTCTCATCGATTTCTCGCAGATACCCGCGATCGCACAGGTACAATATGACGTCCGTGAACTCAGTTCCATGGTTGTGAGGGAACTTATCACCAACGGCATCCCTGCGGTATCCGTACCTCCTGGTTCGTGCTTCGTCATGGACGACGGCAAACTGGTCGTCAACGATACCGAGGCCATCAAGGCCCTAGCGCACATCGGCGTGATGCCTATCCTGTTCGGTGACGTGGTGATGGACCGCAAGAAGGGGTTCGGCATATGCTCCGGGGACCAGATAATGGAAGTTCTGGCGGACATATTCAAACCCGACCGTATCGTCTTCGTCTCCGACATAGACGGACTCTACACGGCCGATCCCAAGACCGATCCCGATGCTGTACTCATCCCCGAGGTCACCCCCGACGTACTGGACGAGGTCTCCTCCGGATCCACCGTCGACGATGTCACGGGAGGGGTCCGCGGCAAGATGGAATCCATGCTCAGGATGTGCGACGAGGATCGCGACTGCGTTCTGGTCAACGGCACCGTCCCGGGAAGGCTCCTCTCCCTGCTGAAGGGCGAGGATGTGCCCTGCACGGTCGCCAGGATGTGATTCACATGACACCAATCAAGGACAGGAAAGCGGACCACATCAGGATCTGCAAGGATGAGAGAATAGCACCAGGATACTGCTACTGGGACGACATCAGGTTCGTCCACAACGCACTTCCGGAGATCAACGCCGATGATATCGACACCTCATGCACGCTCTTCGGCAAAAAACTGGAGTTCCCACTAGTGGTCACCGCCATCACGGGAGGATTCCCCGGAGCCGTGAAGATCAACTCCAACATCGCCGAGGCCTGCGCGGAGCTCGGTATCGGTATGGGTGTAGGAAGCGAGCGTGCTGGGATCAACGGAGTCCATCCCGAAAGCTACTCCGTGATCAAGGAATTCGACGTCCCGTTGGTCATCGGCAACGTGGGGGCACCCCAGCTGGTGGATCAGCACAGCAAGGACAGGTTCACACCCGAGATGGTCGGACAGGCCAAGGACCTCATCGACGCCGACATCGTGGCGATACACCTCAACTTCCTTCAGGAGGTCGTCCAACCCGAGGGCGACACCAACGCCGCGGGATGCCGCGATGCGATACGCGGACTCGCAAGGGAATATCCCATAATGATCAAGGAGACCGGTGCCGGGATATCTGCAGATGTGGCAGAGCGCGTGAAGGGCATAGGAATCCGCGGAATAGACATCGCGGGCATGGGAGGAACCAGCTTCTCCGCCGTGGAGCTCTACAGGGCCATGGATGCCGAGGACACCGTCAGGACATGCATGGGTGAGACATTCTTCGACTGGGGCATCCCATCACCCGTCTCCCTCTGGCAGTGCAGGGATTGCGGACTCCCGCTCATCGCATCCGGAGGTGTCCTGGACGGTATACATGTGGCAGCAGCCATCGCCATGGGTGCATCGTCCGCAGGTGTCGCGAATGTCATACTCAAAGAGGCCACCCAGTCAGCGGAGGCCGTTATTGAGAAACTCACAATAATCAGGGAAGAACTGAGGGCGGCGATGCTGCTCACCGGCTGCAGGGACCTGTCGCAGCTGGCGAAGGCTAAGCATGTCGTGCTCGGCGAGACCAAGCAATGGATGGATCAACTATGATTGACGCTAAAGAGTATCTGAAGAAGATGTCCGCCGAACTCGACGGACCCATCAAGAGCTACATCGGTGACGAGGAGCCCGCCAACCTCATGGAGGCCTCCAGGCAGTACCCCTACGCAGGAGGGAAGAGGATGCGCCCCGCCATGGCGGTCGCAACATGCGGTGCCGTCGGAGGGGACAGGAACAAGGCGATCCCCCTGGCGGTCGCCGTCGAGTACATCCACAACTTCACCCTGATCCACGACGACCTCATGGACGGGGATGCCAAGCGCAGGGGAATGGACACCATCCACGTCGGATACGGAATGCCCACCGCGGTCCTCGCGGGAGATGCGCTCTTCGCAAAGGCATACCAGATCATCTGCGACCTGGACGTCCCCGCCGAGAGGATGAGGGCCGCAATGAAGTACGTCAGCGATGCGGTCTGGGACCTGGCACGCGGACAGCAGATGGATGTCAACAACGAGGGACAGATCGTCTCCGAGGAGGTCTACATCGAGACCATCAAGCTGAAGACCAGTGTTCTCTTCGCGGCAGCAGCTGCCGGAGGAGCGATCATCGGAGGCGCGGACGACGCGACCGTCAAGGCGATCAACGAGTACGCCCTGGAGCTCGGACTCGGATTCCAGATGTTCGATGACTACCTCGGCATCGCGGGAGACGAATCCAAGACCGGGAAGTCCGTCGGAAACGACATCCGCAAGGGAAAGTGCACATGCATGGTCACCCACGCCATAAGGTCCATCAAAGATCCGAAGGTCCTGGAGGAGTTCAAGGGAATCCTCGGGAACATGGATGCCACCGACGAGCAGTGCGCCCGTGCCAAGCAGATCATGCAGGAGGCCGGCTCCATCGACTACGCCCTGGGACTCGCCAGGCAGAAGGTCGACAACGCCATCGCCAAGATCTCCTTCCTGCCCGAGAGCGAGGACAAGGAGTTCATGATCGCACTGGCCAACTTCGCCATAAACAGGGACGTCTGAGCGTCCCATCCTCAAATATCTTCAATGCCGGTCTCGGTGATGCGGTACATCGCCGACCTCCCCTCGGGGAGGCTCCGGTGTTTCATTATGACCGCAACACGCTTGCCATCGTTCTTCTTGTCGAGACGGATGATCGTCTTGGCGTTGTGATGCAATGCATGACCTCCGAGGAACTCCACCCCTCCGCTCTGGAGATTGGCATAGACCTGCGATGTCACCATCACCGCGATCTCATGCTGGCGTGCCGCGTTCAGAAGGACCTCGGTCTGCCTGATGAAATCATTGCGGGCGGCGGTGTTCTCGTGGTTGAGACGATAGAACATGGTAAGGGAGTCGATGACGACGAGGGAGATCGCACCCACTGCGGCGAGCTTCTCGATCTTGTCTATCCTATCGGACTGCTCCTCGAAACTGTGGACCTGGAAGATAAGGAGGTTCCTCATGGCATCCTCATGACCTGCGAAGACCTGCGAGAGACGGTCCGATGACAGACCCTCGGTGTCTATGTAGGCCACCCTGCTCCCGTTTATGGCAACGTTGCGCGCAAGCTGGAGACAGACGTTCGTCTTACCGGCTCCGGCCTCACCGTACAGAAGTGTGACGCTACCGCTCTCGATGCCGCCTCCCAAAAGACGGTCGAACTGGGAGCATCCCAAGGGTATCCTATCCACGAACAGACCAATGCCCGATGGAGATAAAAAGATTCAGGGGCGGATGCCCCCAAGGGGTTTTCACTCGTTCTTCTTGTCCTCGGAGGACGATTCCCTCACGGGTTTGACGTCATCGAGGTTGTAATCGACGTTCTCCTGGTACTGTTCACCCTTGTACGCGTACATGGGGATGGCCATGAGCGCCACGACGGCACCGACGATGATCAGGATACCGACGATTGCGAGTACGATCACGACAGCGGCGGATGCCACGGTCTCCAACACGCCGGGCTGCGAGAGGGCGTATACGACGGCAACGATCAGCAGGATGACACCGATCGCGATACCGACGAAGCCCACTGCGGATTTCCCGGTCTTAGCCTTCTTCATATTGTCTCCAGCCATGATGAGTCACCTCGGTTGCTAGCAGGAAGGTACGGAATCAGAGAGTTGGCGAGATCGCCCAGGGTCATGGACTGTATGACGATCTTACCGGGTCCGGTGAGGGTCGTGACGAACAGTCCCTCTCCTCCGAACAAGGCGGTCTTGATACCACCTGCGGCGGAGATGTCGTATGTCACAGTATCCTCCCAAGCAACAGCATTGGAAGTGGATACCTTGTAGACCTCTCCCGGTGCGAGGTCCACCACATTCAGATCACCGCATGCGGCGATGAACGCCATGCCCGTTCCCGAGAGCTTCTGAAGGATCAGACCCTCTCCTCCGAAGAGCATGGAACCGATCTTCTTCTGCAGGGCCATGTCCAGTTTGACGGTGGTCTCGGAGCCGAGATACGCGGTCTTCTGGGTGATCCAGGAACCTTTTCCGACATCGATGTCCAATATCTTCCCCGGGGCCTTGCCTCCGAGTCCGACGACACCAGTGCCGCCCTGAGGGGTGTACTTGAGGAGGAACAGGGATGCTCCGGAGAGGGAGCGCTTGAGTCCCGACATGAAACCGCCCTCCATCTTGGATTCCATCCTCATGTTGCCGGTCATGTATGCCATCGCACCGGCGACGGAGTTGAACTCCTCGTTGGGGGCCAGCTCCACATTCACGAACTGGAGGTTGTCCCCCGTGATTGTGTATTTCATGATAATCGAAACTTTATGTTGAGGTAATAAATATTATCACCAGACCTACAAGAGATAGAAATAATCTGGATGAGATGGGGACGCAGGTGCATTATGACGACAGACATCTCCGAGATGACCAAAGGTGCGGAGGCCACGATCACACAGGGCGAGTTCCTTGGGAGAAGGGCGCTGGTCAAGACACGTCCGCCGAAGGCCTACAGACATCCGGAGCTGGATTCGAGGATCAGATCCACCAGGACACGCAACGAGGCGAGGATCGTCCATGAGGCCCGCAGAGCCGGAGTGAGGACGCCCTGCATCTACGACATAGATCTGAAGGAATGCTCCATCACCATGGAATATCTTGAGGGAAGGTCCGTGAAGGACATCCTCGATTCCGATCCATCCTCCGCATCCGATGTGTGCAGGGAGATCGGAAGGACGGTGGCGAAGCTGCACTCCGCGGGTATCTGCCACGGAGACCTGACCACATCCAACATGATCATGTGCGGGGATGAGCTCTGTCTGATCGATTTCTCCATGGGATGCACCAAGGCCGAACTGGAGGACAAGGGAGTGGACATCAGACTCCTGGAGAGGGCCTTCACATCGGCACACACCGAACTCACGGATGCCTTCGGGGAGATGATGGATGAATACTACGCCAACATCTCCGAACCCGACCGCATGAGGAAGAAGGTCGAGGACATCAGGAACAGGGGAAGATACACATGAAGCTCAAAGTTATAACATCCAATCCCGGAAAGGTGGCCGAATACCAGAGGTCCTTCGACCATCTGGGCATAGAGATGGAGCATTACAAACTGCCCTATGACGAGGTCCAGACATCGGATCTCGCCGAAGTGGTGGACAAGGGGATGGATGAGATCATATCCAAGGGCGTCAGGAACTTCATCGTGGACGATTCCGGACTTTTCGTCGATGCCCTGAAGGGATTCCCGGGAGTATGGTCCGCATACGCCCAGAAGACCATCGGCAACAAGGGCATACTAAAGCTCATGGAGGGTATCGAGGACCGCGGTGCGGAGTTTAGATGCTGTATCGGATGCGACATCGAGGGTCAGAGGATCATCGTCACCGGGATCTGCCGCGGAACCATCACGGAGTCGGAGACGGGTGATGGCGGATTCGGATTCGATCCCATATTCACTCACGGTGGAGTACGCACATTTGCGGAGATACCCGTGGACGAGAAGAACAATGTCTCCCACAGGGGAAACGCCGTGAAACTCCTGATAGAGGAAATGAAGAGAAGGGGACTGGTGTGAGAAATCCACACCGCCCCGTTTATTTTTCTTAAATGTGATTCCGATCAGGCAAAGGGTGCGTTGATTCCGAGGATGCACACACCGAGGGCCAGGACGAGGTACAGCAGGTAGTTCCCTGCGAGGGACTTCATCTCGAGCATCTCGGGCCTGAACCTGAGGAGCTCCAGGATCTTCTTCATCCCGAAGCACACTGCGAACGAGATGAGTGTGGCCACGACCCATGCGTAGCTTGAATCCCAGAGATTGATGATGGCTGCGCCGACGATCCCGACGATCAGACCGAGGATCATCGCGACCGCGAAGACCTTGGTTCCATAGATATCCTTGAGGATGAACTCCCTCTCATTGAACTCGGTGGGAGTGAACTCGTATTCCTCCTCGGGTTCCTCGACTATGCGTCTCTTCTTCTTTGCCATCGCGTCCGCATCCTAACATCCTGATTTAAAAGTTTAGGAGAGGTGGGTATGTGACCCCGAAGGGTCACTGTCCGAACTTCTCCATGGAATACTTCAGCGCCTCGATGACGGGCAGGGGCTCACCCAGGAGGAACGTCTCCAGGGCACCTCCGCCGGTGCTCACATACGAGAAACGGTCGGCCAGGTCAAACCTCTCGGCGGCTCCTCCCGTGTGTCCCCCTCCGATGACGGACTGTCCGCCGGAGTCGACCATGGCGGTCATGAGGATGCGGGTTCCGATCTCGAATCCCTCCTTCTCGATCATACCGGCGGGACCGGACATGAAGCAGGTCTTGGAGGACATGATGACCTTCCTGAACTTCTCCGCGGAATCGTCACCGATGTCCAGGGCGGGCTCTTCGCTGGGGAGGTCACCGATGTTGACGGAGACCCTCTTGCCGTCCCTCTCCACCGCCACATCGACGGGGAGCAGAACCCTCTGGCCGTACTTGGACAGGATGTCCTTGGCGGCCTGGAGGTTCTCGGGGGTGAGTTCGTCCTGAAGGACCTTGGTGCTGGCCTCTCCGATGTCGACTCCCCTTGCGAGCAGGTATGCGTTCCCGGCGAGTCCGACGAGAATCACCGTGTCCGCCATCCCGTTTCCGAGCACGCGGTCGATCATCTCGGATGCATCACCGAACTTCGCTCCTCCGAGGATGAAGACGGAGGGCCTACGGGGGTTCTCGAAGATGGCCTTGAGCGCGAACATCTCCTTGGCCATCAGCCTTCCGGATGCGGAGGGCACCTTGGCGGGGAATCCCACGAGAGAGCACTGGGACCTGTGGGCGGCACCGAATGCATCGCAAACGTAGTAGTCGATAAGGGGTGCGAGCTTCTCCACGATCTCACCCTCGGCATGCATGAACATGTCTCCCTTGGCGGTCTCACTGTCGATGGCCCTGACGTTCCCCAGTAGGAGGACCTCTCCTGGCTTGGTCTCGGAGATGGCCTTCATGGCCTCGTCGCCGAGGACGTCGTCCACGTACCTCACGGGTGCGTTGATGTGCTTGGAAAGATGCTCTGCATGCTGCTCCAGGTTGATGAAGTCCCATTTGCCCTTCCTGCTCTGATGGGCCAGCATGATGACCTTGGCCTGCTTTCCCATGAGCTCCCTGACGGTGGGCACGATCCTCCTGATCCTGGAGTCGTTGACGATCTTCAACTCGGTCTTGTCCAGGGGACAGTTGATGTCCACCCTGAGGAGAACGGTCTTGCCCCTGTAGTCGAAATCCCCGAGCGTGTTGAAGTCCTTGGACGTGTTCCCACCTCAGAGTGTCTTGGAGATGCCGAGGGCGGCATCGGTCTTGGCCCTGGATGCGGCGGCATCCTGCTCGACCTTGCACATGGACCTGATGCAGTCGATGTTCTCGGGGATGACATCGGACTCCTGGTGGACCGCCTGGTAATAATACAGGGTGTTGCCGACGACCTTGATCCCGTCCTCCCAGACGACGATCTCGTACATGTCGGACCTGTCACGTCCGAGGTCCCTTGCCAGCTCCATGATCTGGGCGGTGGTCTTGATGCCGTCCTTGCTCTTCACGAGCCTGACACGGGGAGCCTCCTTCAGGACGTCGATAACCTCCTGGGTGGTGGTCTCGGTGGCTAGCTGTGCGACGACGGTGTGGACGTGCATCAGGGTGGTGGATGCCTTGATCGCCATGGTGTTGATGTTCAGCCAGGGCATGATGCTCTGCACATCGGGTCCGTGGTGGGTGGGCAGCTTGACGGAGGGCTCGAGGCCGTTGATGGGTCCGTTCTTGCTGTCACCGGGATCTGCGGCACGCCTGACGATGGTGACGAAAGCCTGCTCGACCTTGAACTTCTTGTCGATGGGGTTCAGGGTCCTGAGGAGACCGGTGGTGTTGCACGAGACGACACGGGAGAGCTGTGCTCCCCATGACTCGGAGTAGTTGGCGGTGGAGTTGAAGGATATGCCCGTGAGGCTGTGGTCCTCCCCTCCCTGGAAGATGGCCTTGACGCCGGCCTCCTGGTACTGGGCCTTGTACATCTCTCCGACATTTCCGGGTGTGCAGTCGACGACGATGTCGACCTTCTTGTACATGTCCTTGATAGTTCCAGCGATCTTCACTCCGGCCTCGTTGAAAGCCTCGACGCTCTCCTCGGGGACGTAGAGGTCGTACCCCTTGGCGAGTGCGGCGAGTGCCTCGAAGTTCGGCCTGGTCTTGGTGACACCGACGAGCTCCATGTCGTCCTGTGCCGCGACCGCGGATGCCACTCTTTTACCGATGGTTCCGTAACCGTTTACTCCAACCCTGATTTTCGCCATGATAATAACCTGTATTCACGATGGATGTCCAGTAAAAAATAGTATTGATATGACACCCATCCGTCGGGACACTACACGACGGTCGGATGCGACCATCCCACCGCCAATCCTTATAAGAGAATCACACAATTCTCCGCCGGAAGGTATCGACAATGAAAGGTACGAAGGCACTGCTGAGTATGCTTGAGAACAAGGGAGTCGACACCATCTTCGGATATCCCGGAGGAAGTGTCATCTCCATCTACGACGAGCTTCTCGACTCGTCCATCAGGCATGTACTGGTACGCCACGAGCAATGTGCCGCCCACATGGCGGACGGATACGCACGTGCGAAAAACCAGCCCGGAGTGTGCCTCGCCACCAGCGGTCCCGGTACCACCAACCTCGTCACGGGCATCGCCACCGCATATGCCGACTCGGTTCCGATGATCGCACTCACCGGACAGGTCGCAGCTGGATCCCTCGGACTCGGGGCGTTCCAGGAGGTCGATGCGTACAGTCTCCTGATGCCCGTCACGAAGCACAGCTACCGTGTCCTGGACGTCAACAGGCTGCCGCATGCCATACACGAGGCATGGGAGATCTGCCAGATGGGACGCAGAGGACCTGTTCACATAGACCTGCCCATCGACCAGATGAACTCCGAGATCGACGTCTCGTTCATAGACGAGAAGTACGGGGTCAAGCCGCTGACGGAGGACGTCTCCGCGATGAACGATGCCGTGAAGTGGATCAGGGAGGCCAAGAGGCCGCTCATCCTCGTCGGCGGAGGCGCGATAGATGCATCCGCGGAGGTCATGGAACTCGCAAGACTGCTGGGAGCACCGGTGGACACCACCCTCATGGGAACCGGGATCGTCCCCTACGACTACGAGATGTACATGGGTCCCCTGGGGATGCACGGGAAGATGGCCGCGCTCACCATGAGCAGGGAGGCCGACCTGATCATATCAATAGGAAGCAGGTTCTCCGACAGGACGTACAGCTCCCACGACCGCATGGACGACCCCCAGGGAAGGATCATCCACATCGACATGGACGCCACCGAGTTCGACAAGCACAAGCACACGTGCTCGGTGAACCTCCAGGGCGACGCGAAGAGGGTTGTCAGGCTCCTCATCGATGCCATCGGAGGCACCGCACCCTCGTATGCCGAGTGGATCGACCATGCGAAGCAGATCAAGAAGAGGTGCTTCTGTGACCAGAGGAAGGAATGCATCCCGATAGCGCCTCAGAGGATAATGTACGAGATCAACCAGCTGATCGATGACGACACCATCATCACCACCGATGTCGGTCAGAACCAGATGTGGGCGATGCACTACCTGAACATCAGCCATCCCCGTCAGTTCCTCACATCCGGAACCTTCGGAACCATGGGATTCGGACTGCCTTCCGCGATCGGAGCGAAGGCGGCCATGCCCGACAAGAAGGTCCTCACCATCACAGGGGATGCGGGACTGCAGATGGTCATCCAGGAGCTCGCCACCTCCGTGGCCGAGGACCTGCCCGTCACCGTCATCCTGCTGAACAACGGAACCCTGGGAATGGTCAGGCAGATGCAGAAGTTCTTCTGGAACGAGAGGTACTCCGCAACAACGCTCGGTGCGAACCCCGACTTCGTCAAGGTCGCCGAGGGATTCGGATGCAAGGGAATCCATGTTGAGAAGCCCGGAGAGATCGGAGATGCGATCAGGCAGGCCATGGACAATGACGTCACCACCGTCGTCGAGATCATGGTCGACCCGGACATCGAGATCCTGCCCATGCTTCCGGCGAACCCCAACATCCCCATGGTCAAGGGCTACTGCCCGTTCTGAAACCCAATCAAACCCCGTCCGCAAGGGCGGGGATCCATTCCGTAGATTATTTAGAACGAGGAATCCACGGAAAGGGATCTTCGAAGCCGTATCATCATCCATCGACAGGGATGTGGACAGTATATGCAGGAATGTCACCAACGCCCTGTCCTCTCTGAGAAAGGACGATGTCATCGAGAACATAGGCACGAGCAGACTGCCCGCATACCGTATGAAAGCGCATGGGCACGAATAATCGACTCCACCAACATTTATTATAAAAGAACAGTTGCGCACACGAAGGCATTAACATGAAAGGCACGAAAGCACTGGTAACCATGCTCGACAAGAAAGGCGTCGACACGATGTTCGGATACCCCGGCGGAAGCGTCATCCCCATCTACGACGAACTCTACGACTCCAGCATCAGGCACATCCTCGTACGTCACGAGCAGTGCGCAGCCCACATGGCCGACGGTTATGCACGCGCCAGCGGACGCCCCGGAGTCTGTCTTGCCACAAGCGGTCCCGGAGCGACCAACCTCATCACCGGAGTCGCCACCGCGTATGCCGACTCCGTCCCCATGCTCGCACTGACCGGACAGGTCGGTACGGGATCCCTCGGACTCGGGGCCTTCCAGGAGGTGGATGCCTACAGCCTCCTCATGCCGATCACTAAACACAACTTCCGCGTACTGGACTCCAACAGGCTCCCCCACGCCATAACCGAGGCATGGGACATCTGCCAGATGGGCAGGCCCGGACCCGTCCACATCGACCTCCCCGTGGACCAGATGAAGTCCGAGGTCGACGTCTCCTACCTCGATGAGGAGTACGGGGTCAAACCCATCCCCGAGGACCTCTCCGGCATCGACCAGGCAATCAGGTGGATCAGGGAAGCGAAGAAACCGGTCATCCTCGTCGGAGGAGGAGCCATCAACGCATGCAAGGAGGTCAGGGAACTGGCCGATCTGCTCCGTGCCCCCGTGGACGTCACACTCATGGGAATGGGCATCATCCCATCCTCATACGACCTTAACATGGGGCCCCTCGGGATGCACGGAAGGATGGCATCCAAGATCGCCATGAACGAGGCCGACCTGGTCATATCAGTGGGAAGCAGGTTCTCCGACAGGACATGGAGCGTCAAGAGCCGCATGCAGGACACCGAGGGGAGGATCATCCACATCGATGTCGATGCGACCGAGTTCGGGAAGCACAAGTTCCGCAACTGCGTGAACCTCCAGGGAGACGCCCGCAGGGCCGTCAGGATGCTCGTCGAGGGCCTGAAAGGATACACTCCCAACAAGGCATGGACCGACAGGGGCCTGGAGCTCAGGAGGAGGTGCACATGCAACCTGGACCTGGACGCCACCCCCATCCTCCCCCAGAAGGTCATGTTCGAGCTGAACAAGATCATCAAGGACGATACGATCATCACCACCGATGTCGGTCAGAACCAGATGTGGGCGATGCACCACCTCAACTTCGAGCACCCCCGCCAGCTCCTGTCCTCCGGAACATTCGGTACCATGGGATTCGGACTGCCCGCGGCGATCGGAGCCAAAGCGGCGAAACCGGAATCGAACGTCGTCGCCATCACCGGGGACGGAGGATTCCAGATGGTCATGCAGGAGGTCGCCACATCGCTGGCGGAGGACCTGCCTGTCACCATCGTGCTGCTCAACAACGGAGTACTGGGAATGGTCAGGCAGTGGCAGAAGCTGTTCTGGAACGAGAGATACAGCCAGACCACCCTGGACGCCACACCCGACTTCGTCAAGATGGCCGAGGCGTTCGGGGCCAAGGGAATCCTCGTGGAGAAGCCCGGCGAGATCGGAGATGCACTCAAGGAGGCCATGGACTGCGGAAGGACCTGCCTCGTGGAGGTCAGGGTCGATGTCAACGAGGACATCCTCCCTATGCTCCCAGCAGACCCCAACGCCGCCGCCGTCCAGGGACGCTGCCCGTTCTGAGATGATGGAGATGGATGCGGACACGCTGGAGAGGTCCGTCCTGGAGAGGATCGTCCCGTCCAAGGAGGAGATACTCTCGATATCCGAGAGGGCCGCCAGGCTGAAGAGCATGGTCCAGGACTACATCCTCGACCACGGCATAGACATCGACATCATGTTCGCGGGATCCTTCTCAAAGGGGACCTTCCTGTCGAACCCCGACCTGGACCTGTTCCTGATGTTCCCCGAATCGGTTCCCAAGAAGGACCTGGAGAGGATCGGACTGCAGGCCGGAGAGGACATCCTCCATGGGGAGCGCATGTTCTCCGAGCACCCCTACACCAGAGGCGTGTTCGAGGGACTGGATGTGGACATGGTCCCCTGCTACCACCTCACCACCACCGACAAGCTTCAGAGCGCGGTGGACAGGACCCCGTTCCACACGGCGTACATCTGCAAGACCCTGTCATCGGAGCAGAAGGACCAGGTCCGCCTGCTGAAGAAATTCATGAAGGGAATCGGCACCTACGGTGCGGAGCAGGACTCCAGGGGATTCTCCGGATACCTGTGCGAGGTCCTCATCGTGAAGTACGGATCCTTCCGTGGCGTCCTCGAGGGTGCGCAGTCCTGGAGGGAGGGGACGGTGATAGAAGTGGAAGGTCGCGGACCCGCCATGAAGGCACCGCTGGTGGTGTACGATCCCGTGGACCCCCGCAGGAACATGGCATCATCCGTCCACCTGGACACCATGTGCATGTTCATCGCCGCCGCAGCGGCATATCTGAAGGAGCCGAGCGAGAGGTTCTTCTTCACTCCCGAAAGGGAACCGCTGTCCGTCGATGGACTGAGGGACATCGCGGCTATGCACGGGTCCAGACTGGTGTCAGTGGTGTTCGACAGACCCGATATCATCGAGGACAGTCTGTACTCCCAGCTGTGGAAGACACAGATCGCCATCGGCAAGAGGCTCGATGAGTTCTCCTTCGGTGTGCTACGTGCGGTCCACGACATGGATGATTCGAAGATGACGGTTGTGTTCGAACTTGAAAGGGACACCCTGCCCAGGACCCGCAAGCACTTCGGCCCTCCCGTATGGGTCAACTCTTCGGAGAACTTCCTGTCCAGGTGGGAGGACAACCCCAACGGCGAGCCCTTCATCGAGGACGGCAGGTGGACGGTGATAGCGGACAGACCCTACACCAGAGCGGATGAGATGATCGCCGGGGAGGCATCCATGTCCGGAGCCGGAAAGAACCTGGACATCGGATCCATGGAGGTCTACGACCACGACCGCACCCTGGAATGCATCAATCCGCTGCTCATAACCAAACTATTGGTTCCCAAGATGCCCTGGGAGTGACCGGAAGGCCACCTCCCACCGCACACGATTTTATAGGAATTCGTCGTTAGACCGTTCAGTGGGCCTATGGGCTAGCTTGGTATACTTGTGGCTTTGGGAGCCATTGACCCCGGTTCAAATCCGGGTAGGCCCACTCATCTCCTGTCCAGAAAGTTGTTCTGAAGCCATGGATTTTCGATTTGTGCCGACTCTTGATGGTTGGACCCATACACATTGGAAAAATTGTACAGGGGATCTGGTCAAACCTTTACTGCTCCGAATCCCCGGAACTCAGACCGTACTTCTCCTTGTCTATGATGTTCTCGACGATCCATGCAAAAGTCCCCAACATGGATTCGTAGAGCTTTATCCCCTGAGGGGTCACCGTGTAACGAACCTCCTGCACAGGCCCATCGATCTCCTCCCTGCAGATTATCCCGTAGCCTTCCAAGGTCCTAAGGTGACGGGTGAGGACGGTCTGTGTGATGGGCTCCAACTTCCTCTTGATGTCGTTGAACCTGCGGAAGCCGATCAACAACTCATTGATGATCAGGATGTTCCACTTGCTCCCGAATATCTCGGCATAGATATCTATCATCCTGTCGAAGTCCTTCTGTTCCGCCATAGAACGGGATATGCTTGATGGGGATTATCGTTTTGGAGAGAGATGACTTATTCAAAACTATTGTTAAAGAAAGTTTTAAATAGTTTGCAGATATCCCATGTTTCGGTATGACGGCCAAAGCGGCGGGGTCACACCCGGTCCCATTCCGAACCCGGCAGT
>CALYUZ010000002.1 GCA_945492685.1 uncultured Methanomassiliicoccaceae archaeon
GGTCCTCCTGTCCTCCGGGGTAGCGGCGCTCCTCGGCACGGTAGGACCTCATGAATGTGGACCTTCCGAGTCCTCTCTGGACGGAGCTCTTGTTCATGACAAGGGCATCCTCGATGTTGTATCCGTGGAAGGAGAGGACCGCGATGCAGAAGTTCTGTCCTGCGGGCCTGTGGCTGTATCCCATGAACTGCATGGTCTGTGTCTGGACCATGGGGACCTGGGGGTACTGCATCAGGTGGCCCCTGGTGTCGGGCCTGATCCTGTAGTTGGCGGTGGGGACTCCCAGTGCCTGCTTTCCCATTCCCGCACCCATGGTGATACGGGGTGCGGAGTTGTGCTCGGGATAGGGAACGATACCGGATGCCACTCCGAGGATGACCATGGGGTCGACCTCCATGTGGGTGTACTTGGGCTCGATCTTGCTGGGAACGGTGAACTCCTCACTGCACCACTTGCACTTGAGGACGATGTCCCCATCCTTTCCGGGGTTCATCCAGTCTGCGTCCATGGGGGACAGCGCGTGGTTGCAGCAGGGGCATCTCCTGGGGACGTCGTAGGCATCGACGAGGACCAATGCGTCCTCTTCCTCCTCGGCGTCGACCCACTCGACGATTCCCTCGCGGAACAGGTCGTTCCACCTGATCTTGCCCTCGCGGATACCCTCGATGTGCTTCCTGGTGATGGCGAGCCTTCCGTTCTTGACGATGAGCAGGGGCCTCCTGAGCCTTCCCTCATCGCAGTTGATGATGACCTCTCCCATCTCCTCGTCGTAGCGGATGTTGATCTCGTTGGAGATGAGACCGCACCTCCTGCGCTCCCTGATCTCGGACACGAGCTTCTTCGCATCTGCGTGGACACCGACGAGGTCTCCGTTGACGTAGACACGGACACCGTTTCCGCTCTTGACGGACTCGATGTTGAGCTCCCTGAGCATCCATTTGATGTCGGACTCCGCGAATCCCTCTGAGATGTCGATGATGAGTGCTGCGTTCTTCACCAGACCGCAGTTCTGACCCTCGGGGGTCTCGGAGGGGCACAGCCTTCCCCACTGGGTGGGGTGCAGGTCACGTGCCTCGAAGTGGGGCTGGCTCCTGGTCAGCGAGGATGTGATCCTCCTGAGGTGGGACATGGCGGACAGGTTGGAGGTCCTGTCGAGGAGCTGCGAGACTCCTGCGCGTCCTCCGACCCAGTTACCCGTTGCGAGTGCGTGGAGCAGCTTGTGGGTGAGCAGGTCGGGACGGATTGAGGATGCGATGTTGAGGTCGCTCTTCTTCCTTCCCCAGTTCCTCTCCAGCTGGTACTTCAGGTCCTTCATGAGGCTGCTGAAGCTGGTCCTGAAGAGGTCCTCCATGAGGTCGCCGGAGAGCTTGAGCCTCTTGTTGGCGTAGTGGTCCTTGTCGTCCTCCTTCCTCTTTCCGAGCGAGAGCTCAAGAACGGAACGGGCAACACGTCCGAGGAAGATGGCCTTCTTCATGCGGTCCGCCTCGGTGTCTCCGAGGTGGGGCAGCAGGGACCTGTCGAGGATGCTCTCGACCTTCTTGGTCCTGTACTCCTTCGCCTGACCGGCGGCGAAGTTCCTCTCGAGGAACAGGATGGCATCCTCCTTTGTGTGGAATCCGTTGGGTGCGAATGTCTTCTTGTCGAAGGAGGCCTCGATGTTGGCGTAGACGATGTTCGCCATGGCCTCATCCGACACGATGGTGTCGTAGATCTCCTGATCGGACTCCATTCCCAGTGCCTTCATGAGGGCCACGAGGGGGATGGATCCCGAGGCGACGGGCACGGACACCATGACCATGCCGTCCTTCTTCTTCTCCACGAGAGTCAGTGCGCGGTATCCGTCCTTCTGGGAGAAGACCTTGGCAACTTCGACTGCCGCGCCGTATTTCTCGTTGTACTCGACCATGACCCTGTTGGGGGCCAGGTCTTCGAGTGTGATGAGGACCCTCTCGGTTCCTCCGATGATGAAGTATCCTCCGGGCTCACGGGGATCCTCCTTCTGCCTGACGAGCTCCGCGGTGTACTCGGAATCTGTCAGGGAATGCTCCATGTGCCTCTCCATGACCTGCCTGTTGAGGTTGCATCCGTTGGACTTGACCATCATGGGAAGGTCTCCGACATGGATCCACTTGTCGTTCTCAGGCATCTCCTTCTCGACGCCGTCCTCGTAGACCTCGAAGCGGACGTAAACGGGAGACATGTAGTTCAGGTTCCTGAGCCTGGCCTCCATGGGCGTGAGGTCGTGGCTGTATCCGTTGGCCTCCATGACCTTGGGCTCATCGATGCGGATGGTGGGTTTCGCCTGGAGGTCGATGTTCCCGTCCTCGTCCCTCTTCCTTCCGATGTGGATCTCGATGTTCCTTCCGCCGGTGCGCTCGGGGTCCAGTTTGATGATACCGCGCTCGGCGTCATCCGTGGGGACCCTGATGTCATCGACGATCCTCTGCATCCTGCTGTTGTTGTTCTCTCCGCCGGCTAGGAAGTCGTTGAAGGAGGAGATGTGGTGGTTGACGATGTTGTGCTCCGAGAAGTATAGCTTGACTAAGTCCCTCATAATCCCTTACCCCCTGGTCACGAGCCTGTATGCCACGAATTCCTGGGCGGTCTCGCTCTTCCTTACGACCTTGATCACGCGTCCCTCATCGATGGGCCCGTGGATGGACTCGAGAACCTTGATACCCGGGTCGCTTTTCCTGATTTTAGGCAGCTGGTCGCGGGTCATGCCCTTCCTGGAAAGGACCGCCTCCGCCTCCTCCTCGCTAAGGAGGTGGTGCTCAGGCACGAGTCTGTGCTTGAGTACGTTGAACGAATTGTTTTCTGTTGCCAAGTGAGTCACCTACTTTTGCCCAGCCCGGTCAGCTGGAAACGGTTTTCAGAGAAATGACAATGTGTTCGCCTTCCCCCATACTTGATCCGCCGTCGATCGCTCATGAAGTCCATGGCGGGCCTGAAGGGATTCGAACCCTTGACCACCTGATTAAAAGTCAGATGCTCTACCTAGCTGAGCTACAGGCCCATGGATAGCTTTTAAGCTTGCATTGTGGTGGAAACAGTCATTGTATATAATGATTGTTCAGGTCGTTCGGCATTTCAGAAAAACGGATGCGGAATCCGCATATCAGGCAGATTATGCATGTCCTATACGTACACAATATACAAACCCTAGATTGGATATTATGCCCAATCGTCATATCGACAGAAAATGCTGTTACCTGAGATGGCAGACAAGGGGTACAACTCCGATTTCAGGCTAATGCTGAGATACGACGGTAGCCTCAGGGTGGTCACCAACGGGCTGAGCATCCGCATCCTGGACCTCCTGATCCGCAAGGATATGAACCTCACAGAGGTGTCCAGATCCCTCGGATCACCGAAGACGACCGTGCAGGCCAACCTCTGCAGACTGGAGGAGGAGAGGATGCACTATCCCGTGAAGGTCACCCGTCTCTGAGAAAACATCCGGATACGGGTGATCAGCCACGGATCGAGAATTTGTCGTCTCTGCGGAGGAGACACGGAACGGAAGCCGAAACCAATCCGATCATGAGAGCGACCGCCAGCATGAGGAACGTTTCCCTGTATCCGGCGATGCCGAGGACCCATGCCGTCGCGGAGACCACCGTGGCCGATATCGCCTGTCCGCCGAACATGGCCGCGGTCATCACGGATATCCATGTGCGCTCATCGTTCCCTCCGCCGGTACAGAGACGTATCCTCGCGAACAGGTCCGAGTACACCATGAGATCGCCCCATCCGATGAGGATTCCAGCGACCATGAGCTCGGGGATACCGTGTGAGACGGACATGATGCCGAATCCGAATGCCATGAGGCCAAGTGCGACCGGGACCGTCAAACGGCCTATGCGGGAACGCATCCTGGCGGACAGCAGCCCGGAGATGAATCCCGCCAACATGAACAGGGAGACCACGTATCCGGAGGTCGCATCATCTCCGATCCCCTCCGACTTCATGAAGAGGGCGATCGAGGTGGAGAAGGTGTAGAAGGCTATGTTGACGAACAGCATCGTGAGGACCAGGGTCCAAGCACCGCGGTTGCGGAGATCCCACGGACCCTCCGGGGTCCTGTCTGCGGGACGCTCCCGATCCGGGAGATACCTCAGCACGAGGAGGAGCTCCGGCACCCCCACCAGATACACGAGGAAGGTCAGACGCCAATCGATGGCGGCGATGTTACCGACGATGAAGGCCGAGAGGAACCCTGTGAGGAACGAAGCCGATGCGGGTATCCCCACCAGCCTGTCCCTGACATCGCCCGTGTAGTTCTCACTTATAAGGATCTGTGCGAGAGGCGTGAGGATACCTATACCGATCCCGAGTACCGCCCTCATGAGGATCATCAGGGTGAAATCGGGCATCACCCCTGCCGAGACTCCACCGACGAGATACAGGACGAGACCCATGATCAGCGTGGTCCTGCTTCCGAATCTGGACACCAGTGCATCGCATATCAGGCATCCGGGAACCACACACAGTGCGGGGACCGTCAGCACCAGCTGTATCGTGGAATCATCCAATTCGGGGAAGGCGGTCTTCATCCCGGCCAATGCCGGGGACACCGCCATCCCAGCGAGGATCGTTATCAGGCCGATCGACAGGATGGCCGCCGCCTTCCCGTCGAAACGGAATCCATCCGACGTGGTCACGCCTTCCTTCCCGATCTCTTCCTGGCGAAGATGAGGTATGCAGTGTGTCCGAGCATCTCGAACGAAGGCCTGACGCCTCCGGGATGTACCTCCAGCCCGCGCTGCATGTTCTCCAGGGCATGGACGTTGGCGTACCCCCTCTCGCGGAGGGCGTTGACGATGGATTCCGCCTGGTTCATGTTGGGGACATATGCACAGAGCCTTCCCCCGTCACGGAGATGTGGCTCCAGGTTCTCCAACGCGAGCCACGGGTCGGGCATATCCATGATGAGGGCATCCGCCTTGCCATCCATGTTGACGGGCATCTCCCTGGCGTCGCCGATCTCGTACGACCAGTACTTGTCGAGACCTGTCCTGGCCACGTTCCTACCGGCCCTCTGCGCGTTCTCGGCCTTCAGCTCCAGGGTGTGGACGTGTCCGTTGGGTGCGACCGCATGGAGAAGGGCTGTGGTCAATCCCCCTGAACCTGCTCCGACCTCCAGGATGGTGTCCCCGCACTTCACGTCGCATTTCATGAGTATGGTGGCCGCATCCTTGGGGATGATGACCTGCGCCCCCCTGTCCAGGGACTCCATGAGCTCCATGATGCCGGGACGGAAGACGGTGTACTCCCTGCCGACGATGGTCAATGTGTCGCCCTCGTCCAGGTCCTTGAAACGGGATCCGTCTATCGCGCCCAGGGACTGCACCTTCACCATGCCGTATGATACCCTGACCCAGCTTCTCTTGCCGTTCGCGTCTTCCAGATAGATCATCTCGTTCTCGAGGAATGCCATGGGCCTCGGAAGGGACCGCCCTGCTATAAAGACGTCGTCAGGGACGGGTGAAACGGCGGATGAGGGCACCGCGCATGTCATCGGTCTCGTTGTGAACGCGGTACACGTAGTCGATCTCCCCCTCGGTGCATCCCAGGAGGACCTTGATCTCGGAATCCCTCTGGACCAGGTCCACCGTCACGATGACGGCGGTCGGGATCCTCTCGCTCATGGTGCCGATCCAGACATCGATGCCCTCGCCGTCCGAGGATACCGTGCCGTCCAGGTAGCCGTAGTCCAGCCCGTACACGAAACCCGGGTAGCGGGGATGACCGCTGCCCTTCGGCCTGTCCACCACGACATCACTCTCCTCCACTAGCCTGTCCAGAGCCTCCCAGAACCCGAAACCGTTGGGATCCATACTATCGGTACCAGCAGAGATACTGCCTCCTTATTAGACCCGTCGAACGATATGATGTTCATGACACACGGAATACTCGGCATCATCGCATGCCCCATGCTGGAGGATGAGCTGATCTACAGCCTCGCCAACGACCAGGAGGAGAAGGACGTCTACGTATTGGACACCCCCTACAACGGAAGCCTGAGGAGGAAGATGGACCAGAAGGGCGTCCCGTACAAGATGATGGACGAATGGGACTTCATGAACTGCAATTCGGACATCGACAGGAGCCGTCTGAGCATCGTGATCAGGATGATGAGTCTGGGCCTCCACGCCGAGCCCAAGGACCTGATGAACAAGATACAGGACGACATGGTCATGCTCCAGGGGAGGGTGGACGCGGTCGGACTCTACTACGGGATGTGCGGGAACTACGGTTGGGACATATCCAAGTGGGCAGCGGAGCATCTGACCTATCCGGCCGTCATGTTCAAGGACAAGGAGGGCAGGGTCTGCGACGACTGCGTCGGTGTGGCCGTCGGGGGACTCTGCGGTTACCAGAGGCTGATCAAGGAGTTCACGGGGGTCATGCTGTTCACACCCGCCGTGGCCACCAACTGGGTGGACTTCCTCGGTGCATCAGACATGATGAAGGGATACGTCGGGGTCGGGGACACCAAGGCCAACATGAAGAACATACTCGAGATGTGCGGATACAACTCGGTGGTCCAGATCGACACAGGGTTGGAGGACAGGAAGGAGTTCGACGATGCCACCAAGGACTTCGCCAACTACATGGGGTTCAAGATACTGCAGGCATCCGATGACTATGCGGACCTCGGACCCGCGAAGAAACTGTACTCTGAGGCGAAGGCACTGCTCCCGCAGTGAATCCCCGACCTCTAAAATGATGATATATGGGGAGGGAAGGGGAAAGCCCCGTCCTCCCCTGATGTTTCACCCGGCTCACATCGTGTGAGCGGCGTATGCGGGCTTGTCCACGGGCTTGCCGCAGATTATGCACTTGCCCTCGAACTTCTCGGGGTGGTAGGGTGTTCCGAGGATCTTGAAGTCGTAGGTGTCCTCGAACTTGTGACCGCACTCGGGGCATCCGCACCATCCGAACCTGAGGATCTTGTCCTGGGGGATGTTCTCGAGGGAATCGATGTCCTGGACACGGGACTTCTGGACCTCCTGGGCCCTTGCGAGCATGCTCTCGGAGATGTCGTCGAGGATCATCCTCACGCCGGGCACCACATCCTCAGCGGATATGGATCCCTTCTCCCCGTTGTCCCTCCTGGCGAATGCGACGACACCGTTCTCCATGTCGCGGGCACCGATCTCCAGACGGAGGGGCACACCCTTGATCTCCCAGTCGTAGTACTTGCTGCCGGGACGTGCGTCGCGGTCGTCGAGCTTGACCCTGATGCCGGCATCGGTGAGGATCCTGGCGAGGGACTTCGCGGCCTCGGCCACCTGCTCGGTGTTCTTCTTGGACAGGATGGGGATGATGACCACCTGGAACGGAGCGATTCCCGGAGGCATGACGAGTCCCTGGTCGTCCCCGTGCACACCGATCAGCGCACCGACCAGACGCTCGCTCATTCCGAAGGTGGTCTGGTGGACGTGCTTGTGCTCACCGTTCTCGTCCTCGTATGTGATCTCGTAGGGGATGGAGAAGTTGGTCCTGTAGTGGTGGATGGATCCCATCTGGAGAGTCCTTCCGTTGGGCATCGAGGTGTCGATTCCGACGGTGTAGTGGGCTCCGGGGAACTTGTCCCACTCGGTCCTGATGAGCAGGGTGTAGGGCAGGCAGATCTTCTTCGCGATCCTCTCGAGGATCTGGATGTCCTCCTCGATCTGGTCCTGGGCATCCTCCTCGGTGGTGTGACAGGTGTGAGACTCGAAGAAGTGGATCTCACGGACCCTGATGAAGGGACGGGTCTGCTTGGTCTCGTAGCGGAATGTGTTGACAATCTGGTATGTCTTCAGGGGGAGGTCCTGGTGCGACCTGATCCACAGGGAGAACATGGGATACATGGCAGTCTCGGAGGTGGGCCTGACCACGAGCCTCACATCGAGCTCGTTGAGTCCGGCGTGGGTGACCCAGTAGACCTCCTCGTCGAATCCCTTGATGTGATCCTTCTCCTTGGCGAACTGGTCCTCGGGGATCATCAGGGGGAAGCAGACCTCGTCATGGTTGGTGGCGTCGAACTCCTCGCGGATGTAGGTGTCGATCTGCCTCATGATCTTCCATCCGTAGGGTGTCCAGACGTTCATTCCCTTGATGGGGTATCTCTTGTCGGAGAGACCGGCCTTCTCGACGATGTCCAGATACCAGTCCGCGAAGTTGTCCTCTTTCATCGACATATCTCATCCCTTCCTGACCGCATCGGCGATTATACCTGCCACGGAGATGTGGGAGACCTCGTTGTCCAGGGTGTTGCAGCAGAGGACGTTGTCCAGGAAGCTGCCCGTGAGCCTCTCGAGGGCGTTGTTCACGAAGACCCCGTGGGTGCATGCGACGGAGACACTGACGGCTCCGGCATCCTTCAGGGCCTGGGCGGCGGCGATGATGGTACCTCCGGTGGAGATCATGTCGTCCACGATGAGGACCCTCTTGCCGGTGCAGTCCATCTTGGCGGGGGCGATGCGCACGTCCACGCCGGAGAGGCGGGTCTTCTCCAGATGGTCGTACTCGACTCCGAGCCTCTCACCGACGTCCTTGGCACGTCCGGCCGCACCGATGTCGGGGGACAGGACGAGGTCGATCTTGCTGTCCTTGAAGTAATCGGCGATGACGGATGCCGCCTTGAGGTCGACGTGGGGACAGGAGAAGTGCTCCAGGACGGCCTCCTTGTGGATGTCGATGGTGATGACCCTGTCGCATCCCATGTTGAGGTGGTTGCACATGACCTTGGCGGACTCGGGCTCTCCGGGTTTGAAGACCCTGTCCTGCCTGGCGTATCCGAAGTAGGGGATCACGAGGGTGACGGATTTCGCGCCCATCCTGTGGACCGCGTCCTGCAGAAGGAACATCTCGATGAGATTGTCGTTGGGATACGTGTTCTGGACGATGATGACGTCGTCGTCCAGCTTCTCGCTGTCGATCCTTGTGTAACACTCACCGTCTGGGAACCTTGTGGAAGCTGCCTGAATGTACGCGCATCCGAGGATAGAGGCCAGTTCCTTGGCCAGGTCCCTGGATGACGACCCGCCTACTATAATCATGATTCCTCGTAACGCATCCCCATTAAAAATATTGTCAGAGGGACATCGACCGACACAACAATCTACCACGTGGACGGTTGAGGTGGCATGACCGAGAGGATCGACGTAGTCACCGAGGAGAGGATCGAGAAGTACCTTGACATAACCGCAAGGGCACTTGCCAAGATACGCATAGCGGCACCCGCCAAATCGTACAACAGGCGCCTGGCGGACAGCTTCCTCGAGATGGCCAACTGCTACTATTCCGATGCGAAGCACTTCAGGGAATGTGGGGACATCGTGACGGCGTTCGCCGCTGTGAACTACGCGCACGCATGGCTGGACTGCGGTGCCAGGATCGGACTCTTCGATGTGGACGGGGACGACGTCCTCTTCACGCTTTTCGAGTGACCTTTATCTCCCTCCCGCTGGAGGAGCAGGAGAACGCACGCACGTTCCCCCTCCCCAGCAGGGAGCGGACCTTGTCAATGGGCGCATCGGTGAAGATGCTGTTGCCGAGCATGCACATCCCAGCGTTATAACCGTCCGCGTTCAGACGCATTATGGCCTTCCTGACAGCGGGGCTCTCCAGACCGATCTCGGATGAGAAGCGGTTGGACATGCGGAAGAACATCGAACGGGTGGGATCCTCGAGGAACGCATCCAAAGTGGCGTGTCCTGATTCACGGATCCTGTTCACGGCCTGGGTGTCCCCCAGGATACCTTCGGTGACCATCTTCGGTCCCAGGACCGCCACTGTGAGGGTGGGGAACCTCATATCGGCGTTCTCCACAAGACCCCTCGGGGGGAATCCGGCACGTGTCCTGACAGGGACGTCCAATCCGGCCACTATGGCCGTGACATCACCCATTCCTCCGCCGCCCCTGACCTCCGCAACGTGGGCGGCCTCGAAGGCCTTGGTGCGGGAGACGCCGACAACGGATGCCACGGCGATTCCGGATGCGAGGGCACCCGATGCGCTGGTCCCGAAACCCTGACTCATCGGGAGGTCGTTCTCGATCCATATGTCGAATCCCCTCCCCGGAGCGATTATGTTCACCGTCATACGGGTGATATGGGCCGATGAGCTGGAACCGTCGATGTAGATGTTCACCATGTCGTCGTCCCTCTCCTCCACGGTGGCGGTGGACCCGAGGCTGAGTCTGATGCCCAGCCCCCTGGACCCCGTGCTCAGGGGATTGAGGGTCGGAGACGGTTCGAAGATGCACGAGACGTGCCCTGGACAGAATGCAGTGACCTTCATGTCCTCTTCACACAGAAATCCAGAATGGCATCGGAGACCTCTGCCTTGGTACCGGTGATGTCCTTGTCGGAATCAGATGTCACCAGGATGGCGGATGAGGATTTCATCCCCACCACGTCGATATCGTTGGCGACAACGGCGGCGAGATCGTACTTCTCTATGCGGGACCTGGCCCTGTCCACGAGCTGCTGACGGGTCAATCCGGATTCCGCCTTGAAACCGATGACCACGTCGCATCTTGAGCGGATGAGGGGCAGGACCTTGGGAACGGGATCGAGACCGAGCTCGAAACCGTCATCGCTGGAGATCTTGCCCTCGGTGAACTCATGAGGGGTGAAATCCGCCAGTGCTGCAGGGACGAGGACGATGTCGTGGTCGACCGACTCCACCATGGACACCAGGTCGGAAACGGTGGCGAAACGGCGGGTCGGTATGTAATCTGGCAGTTCCACACTGCATCCTCCCATCCAGAGCTCCACGTCCGCTCCCCTCTCGAAGGCACGTTCCGCCAAAGCGACGGCCATCATCCCCGTGGAACGGTTGGTGATGATCCTCATGGAATCGATGGGCTCCTCGCTGCGCCCTCCGATCACCAGAAGACGCTTGCCCGCGAGGTAGTTGTTGGACAGCATCCTGAAGGTCCATGCGACGACCTCGTCCCTGGATGCGACCTTCGCCCTGACACCGTCGGTGCGGGGACCTATGAAGTGCACGCCCCACGACCTCAGACGGTCCATGTTCTCCTTCACCGCCGGATTCCTGTACATGGACTCGTGCATGGCGGGGGCGATGGCCACAGGTATGCCGGCACCCAATGCGACCGTTGCCATGGATGTCACGGTGGTGTCATCGATCCCGCAGGCGATCTTGGAGACGGTGTTGGCCGTCGCCGGATAGATCAGGAACAGATCGCAGGAAAGGGAGGAACCTACCATGTCTATGTGCTCAGTCCTCCCGGTGAGTTCTGTCACCGGCCTGTGTCCGCTGGCGAACTCCAGCGCATCGGGGGCCACCAGTTTCGCCGCGGCCTCGGTGAGCACGGGATACACGTCCGCACCGTGCCTTATCAGCTCCCTGATGGTGCCGAAGCACTCCGTGGCTGCTATGCTCCCCGTGATCCCCATCACGATGGTCTTACCCCTGAGACGGGTGCTCTTCTCGCAGAATATCTCCTGAGACGGATGCATCAAATCACCTTCCTGATCACCGACATGACCATGTCGAACACCGTGTCCGGATCCTCGGAGGCATCCACCACAGAGAAACCGTATTCCTCCGCCAGACGGAGGTAGTTGGAGCGAACCTGCTCCAGGAAGTCCAGCCTCTCGAACTTGCTGACCTCCTCCCCCCTGACCCCGACACGGCGCAGGCTCTCGGAGGGATCTATATCCAGGAGGATGGTGGCATCCGGCCCGGACGTGAAACGCGAATTGATGGAAAGAAGCCAATCCCTGTCCGTTCCGTCGCCGTCCAGCTTCGCGGATTGATAGGCGACGGTGGATGCGAAATAACGGTCGCACAGGACGACGGCACCCTCGGACACCCACTCCATCATCTTCTCGGTGTGATCGTTGCGGTCCGCCACGAAGAGCAGGGCCTCCGTGGATTGGGAGATATCACCAGCCGATCCGGAACGTATGAACGCCCCGATGCCCTCATGGGTGGGCTCCGCCGTGAGGATGACCTTCCTGCCCTCCGATTCCAATTGGGATGCGACCCTTCTGCAGACGGTGGACTTGCCGGATCCGTCCACACCCTCGAAAACGATGAATGCGCCTTCCATCGGCACTCAATCACCGTCCTCGACATTATCATTTTCCACATCACCGGTACGCGAACGCAGCAACGACATCACCGTGTCGAGGGACTCCACATCCTTGGAGTAGGGCCTGCATGCGAAGGCGATGTCTGAACGGATACGGTCATCGTATCCCACACCCAGGGAGGAGAGGTTCTCCCTCAGGGTGCCCGCAAGATTGCCTCCCCTGCGGTCCCAATCGGTCATTATGACCGCCTCCCTGCCGGACCTCCACACATGCTCAGCGGCCTTCACGGGTCCACCACCGCTCTGGACGCAGTAGAACTCGGCGACGACACCGATCGCCTCCAAGGCGGCGACATCCTTGAGACCCTCCACCAGGACGATGTGGGTGTCACGGAGGGAATTGATCCTGTCGATGGCATCCTCCAGTACCGAGAGCCTCTCCGCATCGTCGGGGGTTCCGTTCACATCGACCCCTCGATGGACTCCATGGCCTTCACCGGATCACCGTAGACGGTCACCGTCTTCTGACGGTTCAGCTGTCCCGATGTCACCTCGCACTTGAACCCGGTGATCTGACGGAAGGTGTCCTCGACCTCCTTGTTGGCGCGTCCATCCAATGGCGGTGCCTTCACCCTCAGGATCAGGCGCTTCCTCCACTCGTCGTATCCCTCCGGCCCCGACCTGTTGGAACGGGGTGACACCAGGACATCCACCTCAAGGCTGTCGCCCCTGACCCTGGAAACATCTGAGATTTTCATCGGTACCCCGAACGACCCCTCGTAATATAGGATGAACGCCCGGATACGGTGATATCCGCCAATCTCGGAACCGTTATCTACAGCCCCGAGGATAGCGCTCCGATGAGCCCGGCGTCCGAACCGATGACATTCGATGAGCTGTCTGAACTCTACAGGGTTGAGATGAAGAGCAGCTCCATCACACAGGTCAGGGGCGACCTTTTCCGGGCCATGGCGGAACTCCTCACAAGACTCCGCATAGACTTCGACAAACAGATGTCCATAGATCCGGAATCGGTGATGTGCGAAGGGGCCAACCAGCGCAGGAAGAAGGCCGAGAGGCTGGTGAAGGACATCATGCACATCAGAACCCAGAAGATCTGCCAGATGGCCATCCGCGGGGCACTGGGTGCAGAGAACCAGTTGGATGCCCTAACCACCGAAGAGAGAGACTATTATTCATCCATACAGGAGGAGTCCAAGAGGCATCTGTCGGAGATCGACCGCCTCAGGGGAAGGAGGAACACCGTCGCAACACACATCGACGAGGTGCCCGAACCGAAGAGGGAACCGGAGCCCGTCAGGGAAGAGCACCGCATGCCGGAACCCATTCCCGAGCCCGTCGTCGTGGAAGAGGTGCCCGCACCCGTTCCGACGCCCGCCGTCGAGGATGAGATCCCGCCCGAGATGGACCAGGACATGTTCGACGAGTTCCCTCCAGAGGAGTCCTTCGACGACATTCCCGACGAACCTCCGATTGAACCGGAGCCGTTCGAGGAACCAGCACCCGTCGTAGAGCAGGTGACGCCCATCGAGCCGGTCCCCGAGGCACGCGACGACGACCTGACTTCCGTCATACTCCGCATCCTGGAGGACCTCCCCCCGTTCGTCGGACCCGACAGGGACTACGAACTCAAGAAGGAAGATATAGTGACCATCCCCCGCGTCATGGCGGAGGCTCTGGTGAACGGCGGAAAGGCGGAATACGTCAGGCCTACGCCTTGAGTGTCCTCACATCGCACTGGAACTCCATGCAGTCCACCTTGCGACGGTCGATACCCGTGACGTCGGCCACGGTCTGCCTCGCGATATCGGGCATGTTGTTGGTCTTGCTCAGGTGGGCGAGGAAAAGCTGTGTACCCTCTCTGAGGTTGCGTTTGACCGCATTGGCGCAATCGAAGTTGGAAAGATGTCCCATCTCTCCGCGGATCCTCTTCTTCAGCATCGCAGGATAAGGGCCGTTTGTGAGCATGTCCGGATCGTAGTTCGACTCCAGGATGGCGATATCCGCCAGTGAGAGGGCATGCTCGATCTGGAAGTTCAGTTTCCCGGTATCGGTCGCCAGGAGCACCCTGCCGTTGTCCGTCTCGGTGAAATAGCAACAGGGGTCCACGGCATCATGGGATGTGGGGAGCGGGGTGACCTTCATACCGGCCACCTCGAAACTGGAGGTGGGGTCCACAGGAACATATTGGACGTTTCCCAGATTGGACGCCTCGAACGTGGCCACGTTGGTCATGATCGGGACATCCAGTTTCCTGGCGGTCGCTCCCGCACCCGATATGTGGTCGGAGTGCTCGTGTGTGACGAGGATGGCCTTGATCGACTCCTTGTCTATGCCCGCCACCTCCATGAGGGACATTATGCGACGGCAGCTGATGCCGGCGTCGATCATTATGGCCTCGCCATCGGATTCTATGACGGTGCAGTTCCCGTCGCTTCCGCTGGCGAGGAGATGCACCTCCAACATGCTCAGACCTTTCTCTTGTAGAGCGCGAAGATGATGTCCCCTCTGGAGATGATACCGATCACGACGCCCTTCTCGACAACGGGCACACGGTTGACCTTCATCTCGATCATGGCCCTGAGGACCTCCATTATGGTGGTGTCGGGGGTGGTCGTGAGGACGGTGCGGGTCATGATGGCGGACACCTCGAGGTTGGATATCTCCTCGGAGACCTTCTTGAGGATGTCATCGGTCTCGGTGGGCGAGTCCATGGCGTATGTCAGCATGACGGAATCGTGGTTCTCATCGTCCAGAGCGATCTGGTACTTCAGAATGGTGTTGAGAATGTCGTTCTCGCTGAGGATCCCCAGCAGGTGGTTCCTGTTGTCTACCACAGGCGCGCCGGAGATGTTGTCCACGGCGAATTTGATCGCGGCCTTCTTGACAGTGTCAGTGGGCTGCAGCGTGACCAGCTGAGTGGTCATCAGGTCCCTTACCTTCAATTTCGACATCAGCCTC
>CALYUZ010000003.1 GCA_945492685.1 uncultured Methanomassiliicoccaceae archaeon
AACCCTCCAGGGACTTGCCGTTGATGATCCCGTGCTTCCCGTACCTCTTGCCGATGACGCTTCCGAAACCGTCGCCGAAGGTCATGGCGACCACACCGATCGTCGCGGCTGTCCAATGGTCGCCGAAGAAAACCACCATTATCGAGATCGTGACAGCGTAGAGGAACAGTCCTGTCCTGTGACCCTTGTTGACTGTCAGGTCGTTCAGTTCCCTTATCGGCATCGCCCTCTCGCTGACCATCGGAATGAAGAGAAGGACGGCGAAGGGTATGGTGAAGAACGCGAGCATCACCCATCCCTCGGTGAACATCCACCACACGAACACGAAGAACCCGACACCGATGTGGACCACCTTGCGGACGTTGCACTCGATGCCCTTCCTCTCCAATGTCAACGCCAGTACGAGCGATGTGGCGATGATGGCGTACACGAGTGCCAATGCGATTATGTCCTGGGTATCCATGATGTCAGCCATGTGTGATAGGGCTGACCTAATATAACATCACGTGACCGATCGATGTTTGAAATTCCCCAGTATCAGGATTCCTAGGACATAACCTATTATCGATGGAACCCGTCATGGGGTCGTGAACGCCTACCTCCAGCTTTTCAGAACGGGCAATGCGGTGATGGGGATCGTCGGTGTCCTCGTGGCATGCTTCATGGCAGCGGGATTCGACATCGCCGGGGAATACGTGAACATCCTGATCTCCGCCATCGTAGTATTCATGTTCATATGCGGAGGGAACGCACTCAACGACTATATCGATCACGAGATCGATGTGACGGCACACCCCGAGCGTCCAATCCCGTCCGGAAGGATGAGCAGGAGGAATGCACTGTACGCAGGACTGATCATGCTCATCGGATCCGTGCTGGTGTCATTCCTCACGAGGGACATCGAATGCATCGCCATAGTCGTGATCGCATGCATCCTCATGGTAGCCTACGAAACATGCCTGAAACAAAGAGGATTCGTAGGGAACCTCACGATCGCAATTCTCACGGGGATGATGTTCCTCCTGGGAGGCGCCGTTGTGGCAAGTCCCATGGACAACCTCATAGTCGCACTGATGGCCACACTCGTCTCCATCGGAAGGGAGATCTCCAAGGACATCGAGGACATGGACTCCGATGAGGGGAGGAACACCCTGCCCATGAGGATCGGAACCAGGAATGCTGCGATACTCGCCTGCGTGTTCTTCATCGCCGGACCGTTGCTGAGCATCCAGCCCATGGTCGCAGGGACCTACGGGATTCTGTACTACACCGTGGTGATCGCGGATGTGCTGTTCCTGCTGTGTGCGGTCTCCGTGTTCAAGGACCCGCATAAGGCCCAGAAAACAGCCAAGAAGGCCATGGTCGTGGCCCTGGTGTCATTCATACTCGGAGTGATCAGATTCTGAAACGGTGATCAGCGGACACGGTTGGTGATCTGTCCTACACCCTCTATTCTGGCGGTGACGACATCGCCCGGCCTTATCTCCGAAACACCCTCGGGCGTACCCGTGATGAGGACATCACCCATCTCCAACGTCATGTACCTTGAGACATAGGAGATCAGCCACGGGACGCTGAAGATCATGTCGCGGGTGTTGCCGCTCTGTCTGACATCACCGTTCACTGTGAGCTCCAGATCGAGGTTCTGGACATCGATATCGCCTATCGGAACAGGTACGGACATGGGACCGAAGGTGTCGATCCCCTTGCTGAGGTCCCAGGAATTGCCCTCGGCACGTGCCTTGGACTGCATGTCCCTTGCGGAGACATCGTTGAAGACCGCCACATGGGACACATAGGAAAGCGCATCATCCTCGGAGACGTTCCTGCAGTCCCTTCCGAACACCAGCGCCAGCTCCACCTCGTGCTGCACGTTGGTGACCCCCTCCGGTATGACGATGTCATCACCGTCTCCGATGAGACAGCTGGAAGGTTTCAGGAAAACGGTCGGGACCTCAGGCAGCTTGGACTTCAGTTCCGACACATGTGAGCAGTAGTTCCATCCGATGCAGACGATCTTTCCGGGACGCATGGGTGCGCCATACCGATGTCGACCTTATATTATACGGACGGAGACGGGTGATAGGGAAAGATCACAGATTGTGAATGGTGATCAGATGAATCCGCCCTTCGCCTTGAACTCGGGCTTCTTCTCCTCCACCTGGGGCTGCCTGAGCTTGACGTTGGTCTTCCCGTAGAATCCCTGGGAGATGACGTAGACCTCGGACGATGTGTCCCTGGATGCATCGGGGGAATGGACCTTCACGGACTGGAATCTGGCCTCGAGCTCGTCGATGAGGCTCTGGAACATGTCCCCCATGAAGACCTTCATGACCATCTTGCCCTCCTTCTTGAGGATACGGTCGCAGACGTCCACTGCGTACATGCAGAGGTTGATCGACCTGGCGTGGTCCATGGAGTAGTGTCCGGTGATGTTGGGCGCCATGTCCGAGAGGACGACGTCCGCCTTCCCTCCGAACCTGCGGAGGAGCTCCAGCATGGTGCTGTCCTCGGTGATGTCTCCGACGAAGGTCTCCACCCCGTCAAGGGGCTTGATGTACCTGAGGTCGACACCGATGACCTTTCCACCGGGCCATGTGCGCTCCTGCGCAACCTGCAGCCAACCTCCGGGACATGCTCCAAGATCGACGACCGCATCGCCCTCCTTGAAGATCCCGAACCTGTTGTCGATCTGGATGAGTTTGAAGGATGCCCTGGAGCGATAGTTCAGCTTCTTGGCGAGCTTGTAGTAGTGCTCGTTCCTCCTCTCCGCCACCCAGCGGTCGTGCAGGTCTGCCATGGATGTTTCGTATCGGTCCCGCTTATATATTGATGTCGAGGAGAGAAAAGGTACCGAGAGGTTGCACATATATCGACAGATATTAACACGACCTATGTCTGGGGGGTCCATGGCTGAAGAGACAGAGGGCACCCGGCTTCTACGTGGTGACCAGAGGAAGGGCATCATAGCGATGGCGATACCCATCGGGGTCGCACTACTGTTCCAACAGCTGAACAACATCATCGACAGCTTGTGGATGTCCGACCTCGGAGGGGATGCCCTCGCGGCCATCGGTATCGTCTATCCGATCTTCAAAGCGCTCACCGGAATAGGCATCGGATTGGGGATCGGAGTTTCGGCATCCATCGCCCGCAGTATCGGGAAGGGTGACCACGACACCGCCAACAGGTCCGCCGCAAGCGGAGTTGTGCTGGCGTTCGTGTTCAGTCTATTCATGGTCCCGATACTCCTGATAACAGCTGAACCATGCATGTCCCTGCTGGGTGCAGGGGATGCTATGGAGGAGTGCCTGGACTACGCCACGCCCCTGTACGTCTCGAGTTTCTTCATAGTCCTCAGCGGTGTGATGTCCGGTATGCTCCGCGGAGAGGGGGCAGCCAAACGTTCCATGGAGATACAGGTCCTCGGGGTCATAGTGAACATGATCCTGGACCCGATATTCATCTTCGGTCTGGGAATGGGCGTGCAGGGTGCCGCATGGGCCACCGTCATAGCGTTCGTGTCCTCATCGGTCCTGGCAGGATACTGGTACGCCAAGGGCAAGAACATGTACGTGGACATGTCCCGCTCCGATTTCAGACCCAACAAGACAGTATTCAAGGACGTACTGTCCGTCGGAGGACCGCAATCCCTGGAGCTCGCAGTGACCTATCTGTTCAACCTGTTCGTGTACGCGATGGTCATAAGCTGCTGCGGAACCGACATGCTGGGCCTGTTCGGATCCTCGTGGAGACTGGTGAGCATGCTCCTGATAGTCACCCAGGCCATGTCATCCGCCATGGTGGCGGTGTGCTCCGCCAAGATCGGGATGGGAAGGTACGACCAGGTCAAGGACGCCTTCAGGTACACCGTGACGGTGACATTCGCGGTGACCGTGGCGATGGCCATCGTCCAGGTACTGGCCGCGGACCTGATCTCGACCGCCTACACGCATTCGGACGACCTCACCTACCTCCACGATGACATGAAGGTCATGCTGTACTACTTCTCGCTCTTCCTGCCCGTGATGTCCTTCGTCTACACGGGGTCCGCGCTGCTCCAGGCGCTGAAGAAGTCATCGGGAGCTATGGTGAACTCCCTCTGCAGGAACCTCCTGTACTGTGGGTCGAGCTGGGTGGCAGCAACGTTCATCGGGACTATGTCGTCCATCCTCTGGGCCGTGGTCCTGACCCAATTCGTCGGCGGTATCGCGATGCTGCTGCAGGCAGTCATCGGACTGAGGCGCACGATGTCGGATGTGGCCACCGCAGAAAGGATAGAATAATCGGCCATTGTTGCTCCGGAGTATGTGGAGGATCGGAGACCTGTCGATTCCCGGGCCCGTGGTTCTGGGCCCCATGTCGGGATACACCTTCGACAGCTACCGCAGGTTCATGGAACCGTTCGGAGCGGATGTGCTGGTCACCGAGATGACCTCCTGCATGGGCATAGTGTACGGACAGGAGAGGACCGAAGGTTACCTGGACTTCGAACCGACAGGAATCACAGGTGTACAGCTCTTCGGATGCAAGCCGGATGCCATGGCGAAGGCCGCCGTGATGGCCCTCGAATCCAATCCGGGGATACGTTTCTTCGACATCAACATGGGATGTCCCGTTCCGAAGGTCGTCCGCAACGGCTCTGGATCCGCACTTATGAGGGATCCGAAAAAGTGCGGGGAGATCGTGAAAGCCATGAAGGCCGCCGTCGATGTCCCGATCACCGTCAAGATGCGCCTGGGGCAGAGCTCCGAGGATCTGAACTTCCTCGATGTGATGGACGAGACGATATCAGCAGGAGCGGATGCGGTCACCATCCACGCCAGGACCAGGAGGGAGAGGTACACCGGAAGGCCCCATTGGGACATGCTCGAAGGTATCCGCAGGGAGATGTCCGTGCCCCTGGTGGTCTCAGGGAACATCTACACCGCCGAGGACGCATCCCATGCCATGGACATCACCGGTGCCGAGGGAGTCATGGTCGCCAGAGGAGGTGTCGGGAATCCCTTCCTGCTCACCCAGATCCAACACATGTCCCGCGGTGGACCGATACCACCGAATCCGACCCTGAGGGAGCAGACCGCATGGTGCAGGGAACTCACTGACATGGTGATCGAGGACAAGGGCTTCGACCAGGGGATCGCCAAGATGCGCAGCATCGCGCCCAAATTTATCTCCGGGGTCCAGGACTGCAGGGAGTACCGCAGGAGGATCGCCAGGGAAATGAAGGACAGGGAGAGCCTCTTCAGGATCCTGGACGACGTGGATGCCGACATGGGCGACGTGAGGATCATGTCATACGGTGTCACCGATGATGCCGATACCGACCTCTGACTGTCTTCTCTGGCGCGAACCATAATATCCCCCAACCCGTTCGGGAAGGTGAGGATCGAAATGAGCGGATGGACCTACGCGAAATCGGGAGTCAACATCGACCAGAAATCCAGTGCTATCAAGGCCCTGGTAGACGAACTCGGCTACAAGAGGGACGGGATCGGACAGGCCGTCCGCATGTCCGGACTTTTCGCGAGCCTGATCGACTTCGGGGACATGTACATCACCATGGCCACCGACGGGGTCGGATCCAAGCTCATGATCGCCGAGGCCCTGAACAAATGGGACACCGTCGGTATAGACTGCATCGCGATGAACGTGAACGACACCATCTGCGTCAACGCCGAGCCCACGTCCTTCGTGGACTACATCGCCATCGACAAGCCCAACGAGGAGATCACGAAGGAGATCGGAATCGGACTCCAGAAGGGTGCCGAACTCTCCAACATGGAGATCGTGGGTGGCGAGATCGCGGTCCTTCCCGAGATCATCAACGGCGTGGACCTTTCCGGTACATGCCTCGGATACGTGAAGAAGGACAACATCATCACCGGTGACAAATGCGAGGAGGGCGACCTCATCATCTCCCTCAGGTCCTCGGGCATCCACTCCAACGGACTCACCCTCGCCAGGAAGGTCGTCGAGGCGAACAACATCGCATGGACCGACAAGGTCTCCGGACTCTCTAAGAGCATCGGAGAGGAGCTCCTCACACCCACCGAGATCTATGTGAGGCAGGTCCTCGAGATCACCGCCAACCACACCGTCCACGGACTCGTCGACATCACCGGAGGCGGACTCAGGAACATCCTCCGCATGAGGCAGGGTCTGAAGTACGTCATCAGCGACCCCGTGAAGCCCGCACCCATCTTCCAGAAGATCCAGGAGTTGGGAGAGGTCGAGGACAAGGAGATCTACCAGACCCTCAACATGAGCATGGGATTCACCATCATCGCCCCCGCAGACGATGCCGAGGAGATCGCATCCAAGTATCCCAACGCGGACATCGTCGGCCGTGTGGAGAAGGGTGCCGGAGTCCTCCTCGAACCCGGTAACATCCTGTACGATCACTACTGATCAAAATGACGGGGGAGACCCCGTCCATCCATTTCCTTTTGTGAAGAGAAAACCCGCCCCGAAGGGCGGAAAGTTGTTTCGATGTTCAGTCCATGCTGAAATAATCCACGCTGGACATCTTCAGGGTGGCGACCTCGTCCATCCCACCGTTCGAATGGTACTCGTACTTCACCGGATACAGATGACCGTCGGCCATCCAGACCCTGAACTGGTAACCATCTCCCTTGATGTCGTACACCTTGCAGTTGACCTCCCCGTAGATGGAGGCCAGGGTCTCCTCCCCGACATAGGACATGGGGGGATCCACACGATATATGTCCCAATAATGGTTGGACGTCTCGTATACGGCGGCATATTGCCTCTGGAAGATGATCTGGAACACGGTCGTCACATCTTTGTCATCCAGCGTACCGGAGTACACGACGACATCGCCGACTTCGAACGTATCCAGATCACGGTTCCCACCGACGGCGGATGCGAACGAGAGATATGTTGTCAGGATCCTATCCTCATCCGAGTACGAGATCGTGTAGACCACATCATCGAACACACCGACACTCGTAATCAGAGAATCATTGTCCGTATTCTCGGTCGTGGTCACAACGAGCTTTGTTCCCATCGCGGTGCCTATGAGGGAGAGGGATTGTATCGATCCGGGTTGGGGATAGGTGATATCAACAAAACCGCTCTTGCCGCTGGACAACTCCGTGACGCGTCCCTTGATCAGCCCTGTGTGAGTGCCGGTCACTGAATCGCCATCAACGGAATCGATGACGAATATCATCGGTTCTGCATCTATCGTGATGCGGAAATCATCGATATCGTTCATGATGGTGGTCGTGTTGTATATCGTGACGTCCCCTACGGACGGGGAACTGAGTCCGGATGAATCATACCCGGGGATGACGGGATAGATAAACGATGTTCCGATGATGGAATACATCACATCAACACCCTTGTACATGTAGAGGACGGAGTCGTCGTGTCCGACGTAGTATGTGTCATCACCGGAGACGAGTACATCGCAGAGAGCGTAGAAGGGACCGACCTCGATTATGCGTGTGTCCTTTACGGTTGCTCCCTCGGGGATCTCGAACATCTGCCTGTAGGCACCGAGGATATCGTCGACCTTCATGTTCTCGGTACCGCGTTCAGGTTCGGAACCGGTGTAGTTGATGTGCATCACGGTGGCGGAATCACCGTCTACCTCTTCGACGACGGTGACGAACACCCTCGTCACATCCTTCACGGTCATCTTGAATCCGTAGAAGTCACCTGCACGTACCTCGGATGTATCCGACTCATATATCGCCGGAGGCTCGTCATCAACCAGGGATGTGGAGAGCAACATGGTCCCGAACCCGTCCGAGTATGTCTCCTTCAGAAGGAGACCGTTGGGATCGACCCAGTATGTCTTGTTCCCGTCTGTGTAGACATCGCACTCCACCTCCTCGGGGATCATCTGAATGGTCTCCTTTTCGACAAAGGTCAGACCTTCGACGTCACATAACACACACGTGACGATCAACCCGTTCGGTGCTGTGTAGATACCTTCGTACAATCCATCGACCCACAGCACATACTCGGAATCCTGCTCGCCCTGGTTCACGAGGACGAGTCTATAATCATTCTGGTGACCTTCCGATGTCCATATCCCGACTTCGACGTAATCCCCAAGCATCTCCTGGGTACGTACACCTCCGTCATCGGAACCGGAATCCAAGGTCAGGTAGGAGAACAGCAGACAGACCGCGATCACTATCGTGGCGACAGCGGCCAGCTTCATGTTTCCCGAGATCTTTTTATCGAGATTCATGAAGAGCGATGAATGTAGGTGATTAAAACCGTATGCATCGATGGAGAATCACGGGAATGGATGTGAAAGGATCGGGAGGAGTGGCAACTCGCCATCTCCGAAGTCCCAAAAAGATTTGAGGACAGACCGGAAGGTCTGACCGAATATGCTGGACACAGATGTAAAGGGGCCTCGGCCCCATTGTTTTCATCTCTGGCCGGTGATGTAGATCACATGCCAGCCGAACTGGGTCTGTACGATGGTGACGTCCCCGGGGTTGTACGAGAATGCCGCATCCTCGAAGGGCTTGACCATCTGACCGCGTCCGAACCATCCGAGGTCTCCGCCCTGCCTTCCGGAGGGGCATTTGGACCTCTGAGCAGCGAGCTGTGCGAAGTTCGCACCGCTCATGATCTGGTTGTAGAGGTCGTAGGCCTCCTGCTGTGTGTCCACAAGGATGTGTGAGCAACGTGCCTGTCTTACCATGGTCCGCGTAATCCATCCAACAGGTATAAAGCGTTGCCATTCAGCGGATCAATCCGAGTCTCGATCCGACCGCACCGCACACAGCGCCCAGAGCGGTGCATGTCTCCAGCGAGAATCCGCCGGGAGTGATGTCGAGGTTGTACCTGGGGATGGAGGATGTCTTCTTCGGGATGCCGTGGGGGCCGATGCCGAACATCAGCAGGATGCTCTGACCGTGCTCCACCATGTCCATGAGCTGGTCCAGGGTGATCTGCTTGGAGGCGTCGGGCTTGCTCGTGGTGAGGACGGCCTCTCCGAGCTGCGGGGGGAATCCCCTGTCGGGGTACGGGAACTTCATGAAGCGTCCCTTCTCGGCGAGGTCCATGAAGTATCCCCCGTGGGCACCGATGCTGGTGGTGCCGGCGATCCACTCGGCCACCTCCACAGGTGTGCGGGTCTCCTCGGGGATGGGGAATCCGAAGAGGGCCAGGTTCATGTCGAAGGCCCTGGCGAGGTCGCCTGCACGGGCTATGGTGCGCCTGTGGGGCTCCCTGAAGTTCTGATCGTATGAGTTGTAGAGTCCGATTGTTATCCTTCCGCGTCCCATTGTCAGGTCCTCCTGCGTGCGACTATGGCGTATGCGTCGCCGTCCATGAAGATCTCGTGGTCGGGGTACTCGGCCTGGAGGCGCTTGATCTCCGACATGACCTCGGACAGCGTGAGCTCGCATGTCCGGATGTCTATGAGTATCTTGTCGGGTTCCATAGCGTCGCCCCTTCAGAATGGATTGGAGAAAGTCATGGTGCCGTGAGCCGGGCTCGAACCAGCGACTTCAAGATCTTCAGTCTTGCACTCTCCCAACTGAGTTACCACGGCGTGATTCCTCCCTATGGACATTTCGTAGATAAAGGTTACGGATTGGAAGTCGCCTCCCGGGCCTTTCCGGGAGGCGGATGTTTTCACTGGGGTTCGGGGATGCCGGTGGCGGAATCCTCGATCTCCTGCTCCTGTTCGTCGCTCATCACGGGCTCCACGGCGGTGATCTTGTCATCGTTGCGGAGGTCCATGATGCGCACTCCCTTGGCATTGCGTCCGGTCTCGCGGATCTCATCCGTGTTCATGCGGATGATCTTGCCGCTCTTGGAGGTGAGCATGAGCTGGTCTCCTGGGTTGACCTTCCTGACACTGACCACGTTGCCGTTGCGCTCGTCGGTCTTGATGGTGATGACACCCTTTCCTCCGCGCCTGACCTGACGGTAGTCGTCCACATCGGAGATCTTACCGTATCCGTTCTCGCAGACCGTCAGCAGCCTGTCTCCGGACTTCACTACGGCCATGGAGACCACACGGTCGCCAGAGTTGAGGGTCATTCCCTTGACACCCATGGTGTCCCTTCCGGTGGGGCGGGCATCGGTCTCGTCGAACCTCACCGCCTGTCCGAAGCTGGATGCGATGATGATCTGGTCGTCTCCGTGGGTGATGCCGGTCTCGATGAGCTCGTCTCCCTCGTCCAGCTTGATGGCCTTGATTCCCTTGCTGCGAACGTTGCCGTAGGCGGACATGCTGGTCTTCTTGAACAGTCCGTTCCTGGTGCAGAACACGAGGTACTCATCATCCCTGAACTCCGAGGAGCAGATGGTGTTGACCACCTTCTCGCCCTCCTCCAGATCGGGAAGGAGGTTGACGATCGGCTTTCCCTTGGACTGCCTGCTGCCCTCGGGGATCCTATATCCCTTCAGCCAGTGGAGGCGTCCGTGGTTGGTGATGAACATCACGTAATCGTGGGAGGAAGTGACGAACATGGATGCCACATGGTCCTCCTCCTTGGTCTGCATCGCGGTGAGTCCGACCCCGCCGCGGGACTGCTGCCTGTATGTGCTCAGGGGGATCCTCTTGATGTAGTTGTCATTGGAGATGGTGATTACCACCTGCTCCTTGGGGATGAGGTCCTCCTCGTCGGTGTCGATGGCGTTGGGATCGATGGCGGTGCGACGGTCGTCGCCGTAGGTCTCGGACATCTCCCTCAGCTCGGACTTGATGATCTCCCTCACCCTGACATCGTTGGCAAGGATGTCCCTGAGGTCGTTCATCAGCACGATGAGGTCGTCGTACTCCTGCTTGATGGAGTTCAGCTCGAGTCCGGTCAGCTTCTGGAGCCTCATGTCCAGGATGGCCTTCGCCTGGTCCTCGTCGATCTCCAGCAGCTCCCTGAGGCCCTCGTTGGCCTCCTCCGCGGTCTTGGACGCACGGATGAGGGCGATGGTCTGGTCGAGCATGTTGATGGCCTTCATCAGACCCTCGAGGATGTGGAACCTCTTCTCCGCCTGGGCCAGGTCGAACTGGGTCCTGCGGATGACGACACTCCTCCTGTGGTCGATGTAGTGGACGATCAGGGCCTTGAGGCTCAGGACCTCGGGCTTGTTGTCCACCAGGGCGATGTTGATCACACCGTAGGTGATCTCCATGTTGGTCTTCTTGAACAGGTTCTCGAGGACCACGTTGGGAAGGGCATCCTTGTGCAGTTCGATGACTATGCGCATACCGTGCCTGTCGGATTCGTCCCTGAGGTCGGTGATGCCCTCGATCTCCTTGTTCTTGACACGCTCGGCGATCTGCTGGATGAGCATGGCCTTGTTGACCTGGTAGGGGATCTCGTCGACGATGATCCTCTCCTTGCCGTTGCCCATCTCCTCGAAGTGGGTGTTGGACCTGACCTTGAGCCTTCCGCGTCCGGTCTCGTATGCGGACCTGATGCCTCCGATGCCGTAGATCGTTCCCCCGGTGGGGAAGTCGGGACCCTTGACGTACTGCATGAGGTCCTCGGTTGTGGCGTCGGGATTATCCACCGTGTAGGCGATGGCATCGCAGACCTCCCTCAGGTTGTGAGGGGGCATCTTGGTGGCCATACCGACCGCGATACCGTCGGAACCGTTCACGAGCAGGTTGGGGAACTTCGACGGAAGGACCGTTGGCTCCTTGAGGGAGCCGTCGTAGTTGTCCATCATGTCCACGGTGTTCTTGTCCAGGTCGGCCATCAGATCGCTGGCCATCTTGGTCATCCTGGCCTCGGTGTAACGCATCGCCGCCGCGGAATCACCGTCGACGGAACCGAAGTTACCCTGTCCGTCCACGAGGGGGTATCTCAGGGAGAACGGCTGGGCCATCCTCACCATCGCCTCGTACGCCGCCAAATCACCGTGCGGGTGGTACTTTCCCAGAACCTCTCCCACCACGGTCGCGGACTTCTTGTGAGGACGGTTGTATGTCAGGGACAAATTGTCCATGGCGAACAGGATCTTCCTGTGGACCGGTTTAAGACCGTCACGGACGTCCGGAAGTGCACGTCCGACGATGACGCTCATGGAGTAGTCGATGTACGAGCGCTGCATCTCGTTCTCGATCGTCTGGCTGATGATCTTCTTCTCTCCATCCATGATATCACACATCCAGGTTGATCACTTCGTGGGCGTGCTCGATGATGAACTCCCTCCTGGGCTCCACATCGTCCCCCATCAGGACCGAGAACAGCTGGTCCGCGAGGATGCCGTCCTGGATCATGATCTTCTTCATTATCCTGGTCTCGGGGTTCATGGTGGTCTCCCAGAGCTGCTGGGGGTTCATCTCTCCCAATCCCTTGTACCTGGAGACATTGGCACCCTGTCCGAGCTCCGCGACGGCCGCGGCCATCTCCTCGTCGTTGTAGGCGTAGATCTGCTTCTTGCCCTTGTAGACCCTATAGAGCGGGGGCATGGCGATGTACACGTGTCCCGCCTCGATGAGGGGCCTCATCTGCCTGTAGAAGAGGGTAAGCAGAAGTGTTCCGATGTGGGCTCCGTCCACATCCGCATCGGTCATGATCACGATGTTGTGGTACCTGATCTTGGAGACATCGAAATCCTTCCCGATGCCCCCTCCGATCGCGATTGCGAGGTTCTTGATCTCCTCATGGTCCAGGAGCTTGTCCGGTCTCGCCTTCTCCACATTGAGGATCTTTCCCCTCAGGGGGAGGATGGCCTGGAACGCACGGTCCCTTCCCTGTTTGGCGCTTCCGCCTGCGGAGTCTCCCTCCACGATGTACAGCTCGCACTTGGCGGGATCCTTCTCGGAGCAGTCGGCGAGCTTACCGGGGAGGCTGGTGCTCTCGAGGACGCTCTTCCTCCTGGTGGCATCCCTGGCCTTCCTGGCGGCCTCCCTGCCCTCGTAGGCGGAGATGGCCTTCTTGATGATGATCTGGGCCACAGAGGGGTTCTCCAGGAGGTACTCGGCGAGCTTCTCGTTCATGAGTCCCGCGACGGCACCCTGTGCGACGCTGCTTCCCAGCTTGGCCTTGGTCTGACCCTCGAACTGGGGCTCGGACATCTTGATGCTCACGATGGCGGTGAGACCCTCCCTGACATCGGATCCCTCCAGGGTGATGTCCTTCAGCAGGTTGTTGGCCTTCCCGTACTCGTTGATCGTCTTGGTGAGAGCCGTCCTGAACCCTGTGAGGTGTGTTCCGCCCTCAGGGGTGAAGATGGTGTTCACGAAGGAGTCGATCTCCTCGTTGTAACCGTCCGTGTACTGGAACGCGATGTCGATGTTGATGCCGTTCCTCTCACCTGCGAACCTGATGGGTGTCTGATGGATGGGCGTCTTGGACCTGTTGAGGTACTGGACGAACTCGGAGACACCTCCGTCGTAGTGGAACGTCTCCTTCTTGCCGGAGCGCTTGTCCTCGAAGTTGATGGTGGCCTCGGTGTTCAGGAAAGCCTGGTTGCGGAACCTGTTCTGAAGGGTGGTGTAGTCGAATACCACGGTCTCGAACATCTCCCTGTCGGGCCAGAACGTGATGGTGGTACCATGGCGGTCGGACTCTCCGATATCCTCCACGGGTCCGTCGGGGATACCGATCTTGTAGGACTGTCTGAACCTCCTGCCCTTGCGGTCCACGATGGCCTCCAGCCTCTCGGACAATGCGTTGACGACGGACACTCCCACTCCGTGGAGTCCTCCGGAGACCTTGTAGCTGTTCTGATTGAACTTACCGCCCGCGTGGAGATCGGTGAGACACATCTCCAGTGCGGATTTGCCCTCCTCGTGGTTGATCTCAGTGGGGATACCCCTTCCGTCATCGGTGACGGTGATGGAACCGTCCTCGTTGATGGTGACGTCCACCTGTGTTGCGAAACCTGCCATGACCTCGTCGATACCGTTGTCGACGACCTCGTAGACCATGTGATGGAGTCCGCGGGAATCGGTCGATCCGATGTACATACCGGGTCTTTTCCTGACGGCTTCGAGGCCCTTCAACGCGACGATGCTGTCTGCGTTGTACTCCTCTTCGGCCTTCTGCATGTTCCCATCCATTTGAATCGCACCTTCATGTATCTATGCTATATTAAGTCGCGTGCGCGCACACGCGTGCGTGCGTGTATTATAAAGTGAGAGAGAAGGAACGGGACAATCGCAGATGTCGGGGGCAATGGTTTATATGTTTAAACCATTCGACTATTATGGACCTGGAGACAATCCGCGAGGAGAGGGTGTCGCTCATAGACGGGTTCCGCAGATGCGGACCACTTCTGTCGGCGATAGGTGATGAAAACAGACAGCGCATACTGATAGCACTCCTGAAGACCCCCGGAATGAGGGTCGAGGAAATCAAAGACCACACAGAACTGTCGAGACCGGCCGTCTCCCATCATCTGAAGGTGCTGAAGGATGCAGGGGCGATAGTCATGCGCAGGAAGGGAACCATGAACTTCTACTTCCCGAACTGCGACCCGGATGTCTGGGACGGGATGAACAACCTCACGGAGAGGATCTGCGAGGTGACCAGGGCCATAAACGAGAACCTGGACCTGGAGGAATGCAGGAGGGAACTGATGGATGAGTACGATCAACCTAAGATGAACACATGATTAGCATTAGATGTGTTCATCGTGCCCCTAAGCTGGGCGATTCGACCTATCCGGGTCA
>CALYUZ010000004.1 GCA_945492685.1 uncultured Methanomassiliicoccaceae archaeon
TTCAGGCTCTACGACACCTTCGGATTCCCCGTTGAACTCACCACGGAGCTCGCCGCCGAGAAGGGACTCCAGGTGGACATGGAGGACTTCGAGAGGAGGTTCAAGGCGCACCAGGACAACTCCCGTGCGGGAGCCGACCAGCAGTTCAAGGGAGGTCTCGCGGACCACAGCGAGGAGACCACCAAGCTGCACACCGCCACCCACCTGCTCAACGCCGCTCTGAAGAAGGTGATCAGCCCCGACATCAACCAGAAGGGTTCCAACATCACCGCCGACAGGCTCAGGTTCGACTTCAACCTCGACAGGAAATGCACACCCGAGGAGCTGAAGGAGATCGAGAGGCTGGTCAACGAGGTCATCAAAGCCGCCGTCCCCGTGGTGTGCGAGGAGATGACCTACGAGGAGGCCAAAGCCCGCAATGCCGTCGGAGTCTTCACAGACAAGTACGGTGAGATGGTCAAGGTCTACACCATCGGAGACTTCTCCTGCGAGATCTGCGGAGGACCCCACGTGAGCAACACATCCGAGCTCCAGGGATTCAAGATCAAGAAAGAGGAGAGTTCCGCTGCCGGCGTCAGGCGTATCAAGGCCGTCGTCGGCAAGTTCGACTGATCCCGAACAAACCTTTCAAGGCGGGCGATGTCCCGTCATCCCTCTTGTCCGATCGATGACCGGACATGATTTTCAACGCCCGGCGGAAAAGGAGGAAACCGCCGGGCATCATGCATTCATTCGGGTGCCGGTCTGGAATACAGGTCCGAGGACCTTACCGAAGAGGTGACGAACTCCCTCATCTTCTCGCTGATGTCGTTGATGAACACCTCCGGGTCGTTGGACCTCATGGCGACAACGCAAATGGAACATGCCAATGCGTTCACCACCTGCCTGTTGTCATAATCCCTGTCGGCGAACTCCTTCATGATCGCCCCGAAGACTTCCTCGAACTCACGTTCCTTGCTCTCTGTCAAACCATCCTTCATATGGATCCTTCTGCGGTTCTCCCGCAAGAAGACCATCCGAAGACGTCGATTTATAAAGGAAACCGTGGACGGATGATGGATGGATGATATCTTTTTGGGATATCCATCCAACATATCTGCCAATATCCTCCAATAACCTGTCTTTCTTTACGACCACCCGTATCCGGGAGAATGGTTATCTATGAATGAATCCCGGTGCCGACCAATATCCAACACCGATGTGTGGATGGATGCGAGTGTCCAGCATAGTTTCTCCGACATCACCCGTATCCGGACCCATCAATGCATGGATGGCATATCATCCAAAGAAGATCTGTGGAACCACCAATTCAGAGACCTCTGTGGAACGAATGACAGAACAATCAGGAGAATATGAATCGGAATAAGTCAAAAGTGGTGGACTGGGCGCGATTTGAACGCGCGACTTCTTGCTTGCAAAGCAAGCGATCTTCCAGCTGATCTACCAGCCCACTGAAATCCCCCTATTTACAAGATAAATATAAACTTTTCTATTCACCCGGATCTGGCGACTTTCAGCATGAACAAATATGTTCAGGGAGAAAAACTAGAATCGGATGTCCGATGACAACCTTTTTACCGAATCTAACATTCGCCCGTTTATAATCGCGCGCGTACTAATATGTGCGCGGAAAGAACACACATCTCAAATATGAGGAGTATATGTGATGCGTGTTAGCAAGTAGCACGGGGTGAACCCAATGTTTGGAAAGAGCATCAGACTTGAGAGGATTATGGACAGGAACACAGGGAACTGCGTCATCGTTCCCATGGACCACGGGATCTCCATCGGGCCCACAGAGGGACTCATCAACATGAAGAAAGCCGTGGACGACGTCGCCAACGGAGGGGCCACCGCGGTCCTCATGCACAAGGGACTCATCCGCTACAGCCACCGTACCAGCGGAAACGACATCGGACTGATCCTCCATCTCTCCGCATCCACAGACCTCGGAGTCACCAGCAACAGCAAGGTGCTCGTCGCAACCGTGGAGGAGGCCCTCAAGATCGGAGCGGATGCCGTCTCCGTGCACATCAACGTCGGTGCAGAGACTGAGCCCGAGATGCTCTCGGACCTCGGTAAGATCTCCAAGGACTGCAACGAGTGGGGAATGCCCCTCCTCGTTATGGCCTATCCCCGCGGACCCAAGATCGAGAACTCCTATGATCCCCACGCCGTCGCACACGCCGCAAGGGTCGCAGCGGAGCTCGGAGCAGACATCGTCAAATGCAGCTACACCGGCGACATCGACTCATTCAGGGAGGTCGTGAAGGGAACCCTCGCACCCGTCGTCATCGCCGGCGGACCCAAGATGAACTCCGACGACGACATCCTCCAGATGGTCTACGACTCCATCCAGGCCGGAGGACACGGTGTGTCCATCGGAAGGAACGTCTTCCAGCACAGGAACGTCGAGGCCATGACCCGCGCCATCTCCGACATCGTCCTCCGCGGATACACCGTCGAGGAAGCGAAGAAGAACAACCTTGCGTGATAACATGGAGAAGGAACTCTGGATCAGGGCGGACATCCCCGACGACAGGGAGGAGCGCAAGGAGCTGGTCATCTCCGCGCTCGAGTCCGGTGTCGACATCGCACTCGTCAGACCCGAGGACTCCGACTTCGAGGAGTTCGGAAAGGTCAAACTGTACTACAACGACGACGGCAAGGTCTCCGACGGCGTCGAACTTGTGGAGCTCAGATGTCCGGAGGACCAGGACCGCGCCATGGACATGGCGGGCAAGGTCAAAGCGGTCATCCTCGACTCATCCGACTGGACCGTCATCCCCCTCGAGAACCTGATCGCCAAATTCAGGGACTCCGGGACCAAGGTCCTGGCATGCGCCGATGACATCGAGCAGGCCAAACTGTACATGCAGACCCTGGAGAAGGGAGTGGACGGTGTTGTGATCAACACCACCGACCCCGACAAGATCAGGACCTTCGCCAACGTCCTCAGCGGATGCGGAAACATAGACCTGTCCGTGGTCGAGGTGGAGAGCGTCAAGAACATCGAGATGGGCGACCGCGTCTGTGTGGATACCGTCTCCATGATGGTGCCCGGCGAGGGTATGCTCATCGGATCCCAGGCCGCATGCCTGTTCCTTGTACAGTCCGAGAGCGAGGACAACGGATACGTCGCCGCCAGACCCTTCAGGGTGAATGCCGGTGCGGTCCATGCATATGTGCTCGGACCCGAGGGAAGGACCAGATACCTGGCCGAACTCAAATCGGGAGAGCCCCTCGTCCTCGTTGACAAGGACGGAAACATGAGGATGTCCTCCGTGGGAAGGTGCAAGGTGGAGCAGAGGCCCCTGCTGATGCTCACAGCCAAGGCCGGGGAGGAAACGTACACCACCATCCTCCAGAACGCCGAGACAGTGAAGATGGTCGGACCCAACGGGGCGATCTCCGTGTCCAAGATCAAGAAGGGTGACAGGCTCTTCGCCAGGATCGAGACGGGAGGACGCCACTTCGGAATGAAGATCGAAGAGACAATAAGGGAGATCTGATGAAGGTCTGCGCCTCGCTCAGCGGGATGTCCGACCTGGACCTGGCCGGCAACGCCGACATGGTCGAGATCAGGCTGGACCTCCTCGGGGAAGTCCCCGACATAAAGGACAGGGAGCTGCTGGTCACATACCGCGGCCCCATAGACCTGGGGGTGCTCCCGGAGGGATTCTCCGGTACCATCGACATCGGAGAGGAGCCCAGACCGGACACACATCTGAACGTGGTCGCATCCCATCACAACTACGAGTCCACCCCCGACGCGGAACGCATCCGCTCCATACTCGGGGCCATGGACTCCGACATAAGCAAGGGGGCCTTCGCCGTCAACAGGTTCACCGATCTGGTGAGCATCCTCGATGCGGCAAGGTCCATGAAGAAAAAACATGTCATCCTCGGGATGGGTGGCCTGGGGACCGTCACACGCATAAGACAGACCCTTCTTGGAAACGAGTTCTCGTTCGGATATGTGGGTGAGCCCACGGCACCCGGACAGCTGAGCGTGGACGAGATGTCCGCACTCAGCGATGACTGCATGATCCTGGGAATCCTCGGGAACCCTCTGTCCAAGAGCAAGTCCCCGAGGATGCAGAACGCTGCCCTCGATGCGGCAGGGATCAACGGAATATACCTCCCGTTCGAAGCCCCCGACCTTGAGCAGGTGGAGGAGGTCATACGCGGTTACGACATCCGCGGAGTGAACGTGACCATCCCCTACAAGCAGGAGATCATGGACCACATAGATGTGGTCGACAAGGCTGCATCCTCCATCGGAGCTGTGAACACCGTGGTGAACAACAACGGACGCCTCGAGGGATACAACACGGACGTGGTGGGGATAGATACTGCACTAGCCAGGGCCGGATTCGAGGCAGAGGACAAGAGGATCCTGATCATGGGTTCCGGAGGTGCCGCCAAGGCCTGTATCCACTACATGATGGAGAGGAACTGCGACGTCACCGTAACCGGAAGGAACAGGGAGACGGGAGAGGAGGTCGCCAAGGAGTTCGGTGCCACATTCCGCGCACCCACATCCGTGTCCGTCATGATGTACGACCTGGTGGTGAACTGCACACCCGTGGGGATGTACTCCGACGGGCCGTACCCGATCAACATATCCGCCATCACCAGGAACCAGGCTGTGTTCGACATGGTCTACGGATCCGAGACGCCCATCGTCAGAGAGGCCTTGGCCAAAGGGTGCAGGGTCGCTTACGGGGCGGACATGCTGGCAGGGCAGGGTGCCGCATCGTTCTCCATGTGGACCGGCGTCAAGGACTCCTTCGATGTCATGAGGAGGGAGCTGGATTGAGCGTCGGCAGATCGCACGGTGCCATCACAGTCATCAACGCCATGCCATGTGGGATCGGAGCCACCATCGGCGTGGACCTCTGGACCGAGGCCACGTTCGAGGTTGAAGGCGATTCTCACATGATCACCATCGCACACGACCCCTCGGAGGACACCACCATGGCGAGCATCTGCGTCAGGAGGGCGTACGAGCACATCGGCATCCCGGAACCCGGGGGATGGACCCTCAGGACGGAATCGGAGATTCCGGTTTCCAGGGGACTCAAGAGCTCCAGCACCGCCTGCAATGCGATCCTCAGGGCGGTGATGCAGGAGAACGGCATGGAGATGGATCCCGTGGAACTCATCAGACTCGGCGTGAACTGCGCCAGGGAAGCGCATGTCACGGTCACCGGATCCTTCGACGATGCCTGCGGGAGCGGTCTCGGAGGACTCGTCATGACCGACAACAGGAAGGACGAGATCGTGGCACAGAGGGACCTGGAAGAGCATGATGTCGTGATCCACGTCCCGAGATTCAAGATCAGGAAGACCGGGCTGCCCCTGGACAGACTCCATGAGGTGGCTCCTGGCATACAGAGGGCCATAGACATCGCCATGGAGGACCCGTTCGGGGCCATGACGATGAACGGGCGCATCATATCAGCCGCATCGGACGTGGACAACAGTCTCGCCGAGAAGGCCATGTCCATGGGCGCCCTGGGAGCGGGGATGTCCGGTTCCGGACCCGCCGTGGCCATCGTGGTACCCAAGGGGGAGGGCGAGAGGTTCGCAACCGATCTCGGCATCGACCCCGAGGAGACCATCCTCACCAGGACGAGGTGCGGACAATGACATCTATGAGATTCAGCAAGGGCGAGATGAAGGGAAAGGTGCTGCCCCCTCCATCGAAAAGCCACACCCACAGGGCGTTCTTCCTCGCCTCCATGGCGAAGGGGGAGTCCGTGGTCACACATTCACTGCTTTCATCGGACACTAAGGCAACGCTGAACGCGTGCCGCATGATGGGTGCCCGTGCGGAGGTGGACGGCAACACCGTCAGGATAACCGGGGGAGACCTCCACGCCCCGGAGGGAATCGTGGATGCGGACAACTCCGGTACTACCATGAGGATCTTCGCCGGACTGTGCTCCATGTTCGACAGGGAGGTCACCATAACCGGCGACGAATCCCTGAGGAAGAGACCGATGGGGAGGCTCCTGGATGCCCTGGAGCAGACCGGCACCGTCTGTCGCTCCGACAACGGACTGCCGCCTGTGACTGTGAAAGGACCGAACAGAGGAGGTGACGTGCATATCGACGGAAGCGTCAGCTCCCAGTACATCACATCCCTGCTGATGACATCCCCGATGCTGGGATCGGATTCCAGGATCACCGTCGAGGGCGGCATGGTGTCAGCACCCTATCTGGACGTGACCACACACATGATGCGCCTGTTCGGTGCCGATGCGACCAGGGATGGCAACGTGTTCTCGATCAAAGGGAGAACGGGATACACACCCTACGACTACTGCGTGCCCGCGGACTTCTCCTCCGCGGCATTCCCATTGGTGGCCGGGGCCATAGGAGGAGAGGTGACCGTCACGGGCATGGACATGGACGACCCCCAGGGAGACCGCAGGATAGTCGATGTCATCAGGAAAGCCGGTGCGGAGGTAACGATCGATGGCGACGAGGTCACCGCCAAGAGAAAGAAGCTCGTAGGGTGCGAGATCGACATGGGGGAGATCCCAGACCTGTTCCCCATCACAGCCGTGCTGCTGAGCACCGCGGAAGGTGACAGCAGACTCTATGGCGCGCCGCAGCTCAAGTTCAAGGAGAGCAACAGGATCGAGACCGTGGTCAACATGATAAACGCCATCGGAGGAGATGCCGAGGCGACCGATGATGGGTGCATCATCCATGGAAAGGCCGAGCTCAAAGGCGGCAGGATAGTCCACAAGGGCGACCATCGCATCATGATGTCCGCCGCCGTGGCATCCCTCGTCTGTGAGGGGACGGTCGAGATGGACGACGTGGAATGCTGCGCCGTATCCTATCCGGACTTCGTGGAACAGATGGACTCCCTCGGGATGGTACACGAGGTGATCTGATGTATCAGATAGGAGAGAAGATCACATTCACACTCTTCGGAAAGAGCCACGGACCATGCGTGGGAGGGATACTCTCCGGCATCCCTTCGGGATTCTCCATCGATATGGACATGGTGGCTGCGGAGATGGAGCTCAGGAAGCCTACGGGTAAGATCGGGACCCCACGCAGGGAGAAGGATGACGTCGAGTTCATCCAGGGCGTGAGGGACGGTATTACCGATGGGAACCCCATCCTCATGAGGATTGCCAACGGCAACACGGACGGGTCCAAGTACATGAAGTTCTACGAGACGCCCCGTCCCGGACATGCGGACCTGCCGGCACTGCTCAAGTTCCCGGACCATGACCTCAGGGGAAGCGGACAGTTCTCCGGAAGGCTCACGGCGGCCATCGTCGCTGCCGGTGCTATCGCGAAACAGTACATCGCCGAGGAGGGGATCCGTGTGGAGGCCTTCACCAGGTCCGTCGGAAACGTCCGTGACGACTGCGTCCGTGACGCCGATGCCGCACACGCATCCAGGGGATTCGCAACCCGCGCCTGCACACGTGAACTGGATGATGCGATGAGAACCGAGATCGAATCCGCGGGAGCGGAGAAGGACAGCGTCGGAGGTGTGGTGGAATGCATCATCACAGGCCTTCCCATCGGATTCGGTGGGATCTGGTTCGACGCATTGGACTCCGACCTGGCCAGGGCGATGTTCGGGATACCCGCATGCAAGGGTGTGGAGTTCGGAGACGGGTTCGACCTCACGAGGATGAGGGGATCCGAGAGCAACGATGCCTACAGGTACGATCAAGGAAGGATAGTCACTGAGAGCAACCACATGGGCGGCATCGTCGGTGGCATGTGCGACGGTGCACCCGTGGTGTTCCGTGTGGCATTCAAACCCACACCTTCCATAGGTGTGGAGCAGAGGACGGTGAACCTCAGAACGGAAGAGGACGACACCGTCTCGGTCGAGGGGAGGCACGACCCCTGCATCGTGCCCCGTGCGGTCGCGGTTGTTGAGGCCATGGCGGCACTCACTGTAGCGGACCAGATGATGAGGGGATACCGATGGAACTGAACGAGATCAGAGAGGAGATCAAGAACATAGACTTCCAGATCCTTGAGCTTGCCAAGAGGAGGCTCGAACTGGCGAAGGAGGTCGGAGCGAACAAGGTCAAGACCAATGCGGCCGTCAGGAACATAGAGGTCGAACGGAAGGTCATCGACAGATACAGAGGATTCGCCCTCGAGAACGGTATGAACCCCGTGTATGCGGAGACGATCTGCAAGATCCTCATGCAAGAGTCGATCGAGGCACAGGCTGCCCTCCCCAGGAAGGCATCCGTGCTCAGACACATAGCCATCATCGGCGGATACGGGAAGATGGGACGCTGGCTGGCGGACCTGTTCAAACAGTCCGGACACAGGGTTGACATCATCGATCCATCCGCGGGAAACGGACTCACACTGGATGACTGCAAATGGGCCGACACGGTCATCGTCTCCGTACCCATATCCAGGACCGCGGGGATACTCGAGAAACTGGATTCCATCTGCGGCGAGGAGACACTCATCTTCGACATCGCATCGCTGAAATCCCCCTTCATAGAGAAGCTCAGGGACATGGGATCGAGGAGGAAGGTATGTTCCGTCCACCCCATGTTCGGACCCTCCGCGGGATCCATGTACGACAGGAACCTCCTGGTGTGCGACTGCGGATCCGACACGGCCGTCGAGGAGACCGTCCAGCTCCTGGGCAACCACGGCGCCAACATCCGCACCATGGAGGTCGAGGAACACGACAAGTACATGTCCTATGTTCTCGGATTGAGTCATGCCGTCAACATCGCATTCTTCACCGTATTGGAGAGGAGCGGGATCAGCTTCGAGGACATGAAGTCGGTTGCCTCCACCACATACTCCAAGCTGATGGACTCCAACCTGTCCGTGGCCATGGAGGACCCTTACCTCTACTATGAGATCCAGCACCTGAACGTCAACCGCGACAAGATGCTGAAGGAATTCGGAGATTCCACGAAGGCCGTCGTGGAGGCCGCACAGGCGGATGATGCCACCGAGTTCAAGAACCTCATGGACAAGGGCCGCGAATACTTCACATGATGATGACAACCCTCCCGGCAAGAAGGCCGGGAGGGCCCAAACCGTTTCAATAGAACCTTCTGTAATCGTAACGGCCGTCCCCGATACGGGCAACGACCTCCTCCCCGACAGACTCAAGATCGGGTGAATGGAAGTATCCGGATACTATCTGCTTGAACCCTGTGGAGGACATCAGGTTGACGGTGCATCTGGACAGACCGAAACGTCTGGCGATCAATCCGGACATCACACAGGTGCATTGGACCTTGTCGTACATGATGTACTCTGTGTTGAGATCGAAGCTTCCATGGACGAACAGGAAGACCTCTTCCCCACGGGCGAACATCCGGTGTGACTGCGCGAGACCCACGTATCCGACCATCAGGACAACAGACACCACCATGGCGGCGATGATGCCGAAACTCACGAGATCCGCGATGAATCCATCATATCCTCTGAGCTCCACGAACAGAACCTTGTAGAGGATGTACAGTATGGGGATCACGACCACAGCCAGTATCACCTGTCCTATCACCATGGGAACCAATGCGACGCGTGGCTGATGGACAGGTTCCATGGAATCATCACAGAACTCAGGTATGATGTCCCTGAACAATGCCTCCACCTCGGACCTCCTCTTCAGAGGACATAGGATGGGTATGGCCTCCTCTCCTGCGAGACCGACGACCTCGGCCTCGAGGGTGGCCATGTGGAACGCGCGGGCCAGGAGAGGCTCACGGATCCTCACAGAGTTCACCTTGTTCACCTTGAAGGAACTGCGATAATTGTTGATCATCCCACACTCGATGGTTATTGTATCATCGACGCGGTAGATCCTGTAGTTGTAGTACTTCAGGATGGACGTCACTATGGGGATGACCTCTCCGATGAAAAACAGGAACAATGCAGAGATCAGACCTCCGGAGGATCCGAAGAAGATCATGACGATAGCATAGATGGTTGCCAGGACACCGAAGATCGATGATATTGTGGGCTGGGCCAGGAATCCATGCAGAATTATGTCCGTATTGGAGATGTGGATAGCAGTGGGTACCTGGAGGTCCTCCTGCAATGTTATCTCCTTCTGGAAGATCATACTGTTGAGCTCATCGCGGAGCCTGCCTGCGATCTCCTTCTTCAATATGAGCGTACGCTCGGCATACTGTGCGTTGACACTTGAGTTCACATTGAACATCAGGATAGATGTCCCGAACAGATGATTGAGGATACCACGCCTAACGTTGACAGATGCCAACTTCGAATACTGGATGTGATTGAGTTTCTTGAAGGCTGTATCGACCTGTATCACGATCTCCTCGGATGTGAACGTGTACGTCGTCTTCCTCCAGATATAGTATGATATCACGGCGACCGCAGCTGCCACAACCACCAACACCAGGGCCACATACGGTACCCATCCACCGTCCTCCACCGAGGATCCCATGTTCAGGACAATGATCAATCCGATGAACACGCAAGCGGAGATGACGTTCCTGAGTATGACCGACGGGTGATTCCTGAACACCCTGTCCTCAGTCAACTCAATCCCTCTTCTTCAGCATCTCTATGATCTTCTCGTTGAGTTTGGTGGCGATGCTCTCCGCCAGATCCTCCTCCAGATAGTTGAGGGACACTGTGCCTCCGGCGGTTGTCACGAGAACATTGGCGAGACCATAGCGGCGATTGATCGGTCCCCTGGACACATTGACCTGATGGACCCTCTCGATGGGGACCATGTCATGGGTGATTGTGATGATCCCCTTGCGGACCTCCACCTTGTCATCATCCATCCTGTACCTGTAACGCCTGTAGTACACAGATGGGGCAACGATCAGATATACGGTGAGCAGAACGAAAACGACCATCGTGGCGGACATCCCGAGATCGACCTGTTCAACGAAGATGTCCTGCCTGTACACCACGATGATGGCAACCACCAGGGCCAGAATGACGAATCCTATTCCGTTGCGGAGATACATCGCCTTCTTGCTTACAGGCTCCAGGACATGATAACCGTCGATGGTCAAACCTTCCTCATCGACGTCAAAATCCTTGTTCATGCACCATTATCGTATGAACTAGTTAATAATGTACCGCCGGGTACAAACATCCCGGCGGCGTTTGATGAGGTTTATCACTCAAGATAGGCGCCGTTGGCACCTGATGTGACGAGCTTGCGGTACTTCTTCTGGACACCTGTGACAGGACGCTCGATGATCTTGACCTCGGCCATGCGCTGTTTGATCTCCTCGTCTGAGAGTCTGACATTGAGTGTCCTGGCGGGGATGTCGATGTCGATGATGTCCCCATCCTTGACTGCGGCGATGGGTCCGCCCGCATATGCCTCGGGAGAAACGTGTCCGATCGCTCCACCGCGGGATGCACCGGAGAACCTTCCGTCTGTGATCAGAGCGACGGACTCTCCGAGACCCCTTCCCATGATGAGACTGGTGGGTGAGAGCATCTCGGGCATTCCGGGAGCACCCTTGGGGCCCTCATACCTGATGATGACCGCATCACCGGGAACGATATCTCCGGATGTGATCGCATCTGCCGCATCCTTCTCGCACTCGAACACCCTGGCCCTTCCGCTGAACTTCATCATCTTGGGACTGACTGCAGACTGCTTGATGACCGATCCCTCGGGAGCGATGTTACCCCTGAGGACCGCGATACCTCCCTCCTTGTGGAAGGGGTTGTCCTTGGATCTGAGAACCTCGGGGTCTTTGACGACACCCTCTGCGGCGATCTGGCCCATGGTCTTTCCGTTTCCGGTGGGAACATCGATGATGCTGTCCTTCAGGATGTTGAGAACAGCAGGGATGCCTCCTGCCAGGTCGAGGTCCTTGATGCTGTATGGTCCGCCGGGCCTGAGACTGGTAATGTGAGGCGTATCCCTGGAGATCCTATCGAAATCATCGAGGGTCACGGGACAGCCGAAGTCCTTGGAGATGGCAGGCAAGTGAAGTGCGGTGTTGGTGGATCCTCCGATGGCCATGTCCACACGGATGGCGTTGAAGAACGATTCCTTGCTGACGATGTCGCGGGGTTTGATGTCCTTCTTGGCAAGTTCGACGATCCTCCTTCCGGTCTCCCTCGCGATGGCTAACTTCTTGTTATCATCGGCAAGGGCTGTCGCGCATCCGGTCAGACTGAGTCCCAGGGTCTCTGTGAGACATGCCATGGTGTTGGCAGTGAACAGACCGGAGCAACTTCCCTTTCCGGGGCATGCAGCACATTCGATCATCCTGAGTTCGTTCTCATCGATCTTTCCTGCGGAATAGGATCCGACGGCCTCGAACACAGACTGAAGGTCCAGGGACTTCTCCCCGTGTTTTCCGACCTCCATTGCACCTCCGGTGACGATGAGTCCGGGAACGTTCATCCTTCCCATTGCCATGAGCATTCCGGGAGTGACCTTGTCACAGTTGGAGACCCCGACCCATCCATCGAAGGCGTGTCCCTCGACCATGACCTCACACGCATCGGAGATGACCTCCCTTGAGATGAGGGAGTATCTCATTCCCTTGTGCCCCATGGCGATACCGTCGCAGACTGCGGGAACTCCGAAGACGAAGGGCTTTCCACCGGCCTCGATGATACCCTCCTTGACAGCCTCCACGATCTCGTTGAGGTGGATGTGCCCGGGAACGACCTCGTTCCAGGAGTTCGCGATGGCGATGAACGGTTTATCGAAATCCGAATCGTCCAGACCGTCTGCCCTGAGGAGACTCCTGGCAGGTGCCTTGTCCAGACCTTTCTTGACTGCATCACTTCTCATGATGGTTACCTGAGGATGCGGTAACTGGAGAGAATATATAACTTTTCAAAAAGGACGAAGATGATTGTAGATGTTGTGAGGGGGTTTTACCCCCTCGGTTTAATGTTTCGGTTTCAGGCGCTGCGGAGCACGATCTCGATGTTGACACCATCGGGAACCTGGATCCTCATGAGCTGCCTGAGGGCACGCTCGTCGGCGTCCAGATCGATGAGTCTCTTGTGGATGCGCATCTCCCAGCGGTCCCAGGTCTCGCTTCCATCTCCACAGGGGCTCTTCCTGCAGGGGACCTTCAGCTTCTTTGTGGGAAGCGGTACGGGTCCGCGAATGTCCACTCCAGTCCTCTGGGAGATCCCTTTGATCTGGGCGCAGACACTGTCGACCTTTGCAGGGTCGGTGCCGCTGAGAGAGATTCTTGCGCGCTGTGACATCGTTTATCCCTTGTGAAAGGAGAAGTAGAGAGGCGTTTATGCCTTCTCGACTTCGATGCACATTCCTGCAGCGACGGTCTGTCCCATGTCACGGATGGCGAACCTTCCGAGAGGGGGGAACTCTTTGGC
>CALYUZ010000005.1 GCA_945492685.1 uncultured Methanomassiliicoccaceae archaeon
TCAGGATCGGAAACCCCGTCAGCGGAAGGAAGGCACTCAAGGCCATCTACTCCACAGGCGGATACTGCACCACAGTCAACGACGACGAGATCATCAAGGCCCAGCAGCTCCTCGGAAGGAGGGAGGGTGTCTGTGTCGAGCCCGCATCCGCGGCCTCCGTCGCAGGACTCAGGAAGCTCCGCGAGATGGGAATCGCCGACAAGGACGAGCGCGTCGTGTGCATCTGTACCGGAAACGGACTCAAGGACCCCGACACAATCATCAACAACTGCGCCCCGTCCATCAAATGCGGCAATTCGGTCGCGGATGTTGAGAGGATCCTGTCCGAGTGATCAGAAATCGAAGAGGCTGGCCTGCTTCTGGCCGGTCTCTTCAACCTTTTTAACCTTCTTGGATTTTTTCGGTGTCTCGGTCTTCACCGGCTCCGTCTTCACTTCCGCCGGTTCCATGGGGAGCTCGCCGTAATCTGCGGCCATCGCATCGAGAAGAGCCTCCTCTTCCGAGGGCGACATCTGCTGCACCATATCTGACACGGAACCCGTCTGGTCCTTCATGCTCCTCGCAAGGGACGGACCGATCCTGGGGATGGCAGCAAGCGTCTCGTAGGGTGTGGCCATGACATCGGACCTCGTACGGATGCCCTTGTTGAACAGGATCCTCGCCCTGCTCCTTCCGACACCCCTGAAGGACACGAGGTCCATGAGCTCCTCCTTCACACCGTATCTGATGCGGGTCATGAGGGGGCGTACCTTCCTTACGGAGTCGGGATTGAAGATCAGGGCGATCTCGTTCATGGAATAGATGATCCAATCCATCATGTCCACCTTCGACCTGATGTCGCCCGGACCTATGCCCATGTTGTCGGTCATGGTGTCCTCGGCGATCTCCTCTATCCAATCATAGGTGAGCACGGCGGATTTCAGGTCGCTCCTGAAGAAGTCGTACATGTAGTCCTCGATGTCGTCGGGGTCCACCAGGAGTCTGTCGCAGTATTCGTCGAATACGGCATCCAGTCTCGCTTCGTCGCACTTCTTTGGATACATACCGAGGACGTCCAGTGTCATCGCCGCCGCTATCAGGATGGGCATGACCTCTGTTTCCTCGTCGATCTTCAGGACGGCATCCCTGAGTATCGATGCGGACATGGGGTCGATGTACAGGTCTGAGACCCTCTTACCGAAGGGTGTGATCCTGATGATGTCCCCTTCACGGGCGACCATCTTCTCCTTCTCCAGGAAATCAACCACGTTTCCGACCACGCTCTCTATACCGAAAAGCTGGGAAACCGTTCCGAAGAACGTCTCTCTCAGGAACGCCACGATGGATTCCTCTGAATCGGCATCGTTCGTCGCGACCAATCCGAGGATGTGGCTTCTGAGGACCTTGTCGTTGAACAGTTTGGAGGTCAGCCTTTCGGTGTCGTGCTCGACGTAATCCTCCATCAGATGCTCGAAGTCGCGCTCGTTCTTCGCGATGAGAACAGCTTCCCCGTACGGGTCGTATCCAGGTCTCCCGGCACGCCCGCACATCTGCTTGACCTCCATAACCGGGATGGGTGTGTTCCCGGAGTTGGACTCGAACCTCATCGTGTCCCTGACGACCACCCTCCTTGCGGGAAGGTTGATCCCGGCGGCGAGGGTTGGGGTGGCGACGATGCATTTGATCAATCCCGCCCTGAAACCGTCCTCCACGTAGCGCCTCTGCCTGTATGTGAGGCCGGCGTTGTGGAAGGCCATACCGCATTTGATGCATGAGGCCAGTTTCCTCCCGGTCGCGGTGGAATCCGCATCCCCTTCGAGGATGTCCTCCTCGGCCTTGGACAGCTCTCTTCCGGCGATCTTCCCCATGTCCTTGGAGAACTTCACCGCAAGCGCCTCGGTGGACCTGCGGGAATTGACGAACACGAGGCTCTGACCACCGTCCTCGACCGCCTGTTTGACCAATGCCCACACGGTATCGCCGGACTTGGGGACCTCCCTGGTGGTACGGTCGTTGAAGACGATGGTGTCATCTTTGAACACCCCCTCTTTCAGGGGGATCGGACGCCAGTCGCTCCTGACCAGTTCCGCATGCAGCCACTCGGCCAGATCGTCGGCGTTTGAGATGGTCGCGGACAGTGCGATTATCTGCAGGTCCCTGTTCCTGCGCATCAGTTTTGTGAGGGCGACCTCCAGGGTAGGACCCCTTCCTGGGTCATGGATCATGTGGATCTCGTCGGCGATGACCAATCCTACATCCTGTATCCATTTGCTGCCGTGGCGGATCATCGAATCCGCCTTCTCGGAGGTGGCGACGACTATGTCCGCATCCTCGAGTCCCCGGTCCTCGGAATCCAGGTCGCCGGTACTGAGATGAGTCCTGATGTGGAGGTCCGCGAATCTGTCGAAATCATCCTTCTTCTCGGATGCCAATGCCTTCAGGGGGACGATGTACAGGACCTTCCTGCGCTTCTCCACTATGGTCTGGAGTGCGGGGATGTATCCGATGAGAGATTTACCGCTGGCGGTGGGGATCGCGGCCACGAGGTTCCTCCCGCTCAACGCTATGGGGATTGCCTGTGCCTGCGGCGGGTGGAGAACAACGAAACCGACGTCGTTCAGGGCCTCCGCCACCCTGTCGGATATGTCCAGCTCGTCCACCCTCATGACCTTCGCATCCATGGAGGGTCATATGTACTTTCTCTCGTAATCTTTGGACAGGATATAGCCAGTCCGTGGATTCAACGTCGTTATCTCCGATGGACTTCCAGTTACCTTTATAAAAGGGGGGCAATCATAGGGACCTCCCATGAGCAAGAGATTCGGTATACCCGTCGCCGTGCTCGTCCTGGCCGTGGCACTGTTCGCCCCGTTGATCTCGGACGATTCCGATGCGGCGGAGCAGTCGTTCTACATGTCGCAGCTCGACGAGAACGGGTGCGCGGTGTTCAATGCCCTGGGGGGACTCCTGGGCAACTACAGCAACACCGCAGAGGTCGGGGTGAAGTTCGACAGGATCACCCTCTTCGAGGACGAGGGGTCCGCCAGGGCCTATGCCGGATCCGTGGTCGACGACGCGCTCGCGGCCAAATACTACAGCGAACCTCTGATTCCCCATCTGTGGGACCTGCCAGTTTCATATCCTGAGGTTACCGTCAACATATCGGAGGCCACACTCTCCGACGATCCCGTGAAGTACTACATCGTCACGGGCGTGAGCATCATCCTGTCGGTCCCCGAGGATATGCAGGACGATCCCAACACCGATGGCAACGAGCTGGAGAAGAAGGTCAACGAGGTCAAGGAGGCCGTCAGGTCATTCTCCCCCTCCGGAGGCAACGATGCCGACAAGGTCAAGTCCATCGCGGGACACCTGAAATCCGTCAGGGCCGCGGAGGATGCAGAGGGTGAGGTCAGCAACATCTACGATGCCGTGGTGACCAAGAGGTCGTCGTCGGCAGGCGTCGCCGCCGCATTCACATACTACTGCATGGCGAACAGCATTGAATCCGTCACGGTCAAAGGTCTCGTCTACGATGGGTCCGATTCCACCGTCGAGTACTGGAACGCTGTCCGTACGGGGGGTTCCTGGTATGCCGTTGATACGGTGAAGTACAACCAGGGCAACAAGGCCTACCTGATGGCCGGATCCGCGACACAGGTCGTCACCGGCGAGAGCCCCGAGCGCTTCTCCACCACACATGTGGCGGACCTGGAGCTGTCGGAGCCCAACGGACTGAACGCACCCTCCCTGAACAGGACCGAGTATCCGTATCCCGATGACACCCCGTTCCTGGAGAAGTACGGGGGATGGATCATCCTGGTGCTGATCATCGCGATCGCCGCGGTCTTCATGGTGAAGGCCGCCAAAGGAGACGAGTGAGTCTCGGGAACTTTCGTAGTAACATTTAATATCAATTCGATTTAGAGAAGAAATGGGGTTAGAAATGACAGAAAAGGTTGAAGTGAAAAGGTCGCCCCTCTCCGTTGAGGAGTGGGTGGACAAACAGACCTTCACCACCACGGCGGATATAGACATCCCCGACATGATGGCGGACCGCGTCATCGGTCAGGAGGATGCCGTGGAGGTTATGAAGAAGGCGGCCTCGCAGAAGAGGCACGTCATGCTCATCGGCGAACCGGGAACCGGAAAGTCGATGCTGGCAAACTCAATGGTCGAGTATCTGCCGAAGGAGGAGCTCCAGGACATCGTTGCCTACCATAACCCCGAGGATTTCAACGAGCCCAGGATAAGGACGTTCCCCGCAGGCAAGGGGAAGGCCATCGTCGCCGAGCAGAAGGCGGCGGCAGCCGCCCAGAGGAACCAGAAGAACACCATGTACATCTACGCATGTGTGGCGCTCCTGGTTCTCGGTCTCCTGGCCGCGTTCCTGATGCAGAACCTCACCATCGCGCTCATCGCCCTCTTCGCGGCCATGATCATCGTCATGCTGTTCAGGAATCCCGGACAGCAGAGGAACGATTCGCCTATCGTGCCCAAGGTCATCGTCGGTCACGAACCTGGTGACATGCCTCCGTTCGTGGATGCCACGGGAACACATGCCGGAGCTCTTCTGGGAGATGTCAGGCACGATCCATTCCAGTCCGGAGGACTCGAGACTCCGTCCCACGACAGGATCGAGGCAGGGGCCATCCACAAGGCCAACAAGGGTGTGCTGTACATCGATGAGATCAACATGCTCAAGATGGAATCCCAGCAGGCCCTGCTCACAGCGATGCAGGAGAAGAAGATGTCCATCACGGGACAGTCCGAGCGCTCCTCCGGAGCATTGGTCAAATCCGAGCCCGTTCCCTGCGACTTCATCCTCGTGTGCGCAGGAAACCTGGATGCCATCCAGGGAATGCACCCCGCACTCAGGTCCAGGATCAGGGGATACGGTTACGAGGTGTACATGAAGAGCACCATGCCCGACACCGACGAGAACCGTGACAGGATCACCCGCTTCGTGGCCCAGGAGGTCAGGAAGGATGGGAAGATCCCCCACTTCGACAAGTACGCCGTGGGCGAGATCCTGAAGGAGGCCCAGCGCCGCTCCGGAAAGAAGGGAGAGATCACACTCAGGATGAGGGAGCTCGGAGGATTGATCCGTATCGCAGGTGACATGGCGGTCAACAGGGGACACAAAACCGTCTCCGCAGCCGATGTCATGGAGGCGAGGAGCACCGCACGCAGTCTCGAGCAGCAGATCTCCGACGAGAGCATCGCGAACATGAAGAGGTATGAGATGTTCAAGAGCGAGGGATCCGCGGTCGGTCTGATCAACGGTCTCGCCGTACTCTCGAACAGCAACAACATGTCCGAGATGTCGGGAATGGTCATGCCCCTGGCGGCGGAGGTCACCCCCGCACAGTCCGAGAAGGGAGGAAGACTCATCGCCACAGGTCAGCTCGGTGATATCGCCAAGGAGGCCGTGGACAACATCTCGGCCGTCATCAAGAAGTACACCCTGACCAACCTCAGCAACTGCGACATCCATCTGCAGTATGTGGGAGCCTACAACGGTGTCGATGGTGACAGCGCATCGATCACGATGTCGACGGTGATCATCTCCGCCCTGGAGAACATCCCCATCCGTCAGGATATGGCGATGACAGGATCCCTGAACGTCAGGGGAAAGGTCCTGCCCATCGGTGGGGTCACCGCGAAGCTGGAGGCAGCCGCCGAGGCCGGTATCAAGATCGCTCTGATCCCCAAGGAGAATGAGAAGGACGTCATGATCGATAGGAAGTACTACGACATGATGGAGATCTACACAGTGGAGAACCTCCGCGATGTGTTCGAGTACGCCTTCGTGGACTGCCCCAAGAAGACCGAGTACCTGGAGCAGCTCCTGCCCCTGACCGAGGATGGCAAATCCACCGCACACAAGATGACGCCCCCTCCGAAGTATGAGTACAGGACCCCCGAACCCGTGGAGGAGCCTGTACAGGCGGAGCCCGAGCCCGTCGTCGTGACTGCGGAGGAGCCGGTCCACGTTCCGACGAACGTCGACCCCGCACCTCAGTAAACCATAAACCCGGGTGAACCCCGGGATTCATCTCTTTTTCCAGGACAGTTCGTCCTATCAATGTGTAGAATTTTGAGAGGAAGCGGTTTTCAACGGATGGGCATCTCATCCGTTCAGGAAAGGCTTCAGTTTCCACATCTGATCCATCGTAAGTGATTGGCCCCCGGTGTCTCCCCATCTCTGGATGGTCACACCCATGTTCTCTAGGCTGTTCGCGATCCATCCCTTCTTCTTTCCGGCATCGGAGCAGGCGAGGATGTACGTGTAGACGATGTCGTCGATGGGTGCCTTCTGCCAGTTGAGTATCTCGATGAACTTCCTCATGATCGGTTCGACATCCTCCGGCTTCCTCTTTCCCATGGATATCAGGATTATGTTGCAGAAAAGCATCCTGATGTTGGTGAACGGGCCGTTCTCCTCCAGACTCTTCGATGATTCATCTACCGACACGAGGTCATCGATGGCCTGTTCCCGATCGCCGTCACCCGACAGGAATACGACCGCCCTGCGGAACCTCACGATGTTCCTCACGCCGGGCGGTATGGGTTCACACCATTCGTCGGCGAAGGGTCCGGACATGATCTTGACGACCATCTCGGCCAGGTCGATCCTCTTCAGCTCGTGTGCGGTCTGGCAGAACATCTCGAATACGTGACAGAGGATGGACCATTCCGCACTCTCCTTGGATGCGGGGTCCGATGTGTACACTTCCACGATCTTCTCGAAGGTTCCGACACATTCCGATAGGATCCCCCCATCCTCGATTTCGTTGCACCCGTTGATGATGTCCTTCAACGCCAGAAGTCTGAAGTAGGGTCCCTCTTCCGCATCATTGTTTAGAAGGTCGAGGGCTTGTCTCAGGAGGTCCCTGCGGACATCGGTCTCTTTGGAATGGTTCACCTTTCCGATGCATGAGAGCAGGATGGATCCGAAGGTCCCGTGCAGGCACTCGGTCATGTTCTCTGCATCGTCCATGACATCCGCACACTCATCGGGTCTGCGGGTGATCATCAGGGCCATGAGTCTCATCATGATCCCAAACTGTTCCGGGTCCGAGGGATCCTGATCCCAGCACTCCTCGCGGAGTTCCTCTATGGGCGTCTTCTCCCTCTTCCCGTACCTGAACTCGGCTAGCGCCAGGTCGGTTATGAAACGCGCCCTCTCGACAGGGGTCATGTCCTCATCCTTCCGGCGCAGGAGGTCATAGTACGGGAGGCACTGGTCGTACGGCCTGAGCATGGTCTCGTCGCAGTATCCCTTGCGGTATCCGTCGTTTGTGAGATGGACCTCGAACGGTTCCCTGCACGACGGGCACATGGCGATGGCTGGATACCTCATCACGCCCTGCATCTCAACTCTCGTCCCGTCCTTGTCAAGACGTCCGTCGCATTCCGATCCGCAGACGGGACAGCGGAACACATCCTTCAGAGGGCCGGTCGAGTCCATGGTCTTACGGGACTCCCCCATCATATCCAGAAGCGACTCCGCAGGGTCGGATATGTCGAGGCGATATGGTGGTTCGGGTATGGCGAGTTCATTTTTCTCGAGTCTCTCGTTGATCATATCTTCGTCGAATGGTTCCACCAGGGAGAGCCATGCGTCGGCCTGATCATGGTACGGATCCTGCGGATCCGAGGCAGCCTTGTTTACCATGTTCCAATCGCGTGTTCCCGCGAGCATGCGGGGCGGCGAGTCCCCCTTGTACTTCAGGACTTTGGGGACATCCGACTCAGTATCCTTCTGGAAGACCACATCCATTGTCCATCCGGGGTAATCATCGTAGATCAGACGTACCCTGTGGGACCTGAGTTCGTCGATGTCCATGTTGTACTGCTCCGCTTTTGACAGCTGTCTCTCGGACAGGGTGTTCCAGTCCAGCAGGAGTGTGTATTCGCGACCTCCGCTCATCTCCAGGGATGTGATGATTATCGAAACCGTTTCAAACACGGTGGTCCCGGAAGGGATCGCTATGGTCCTCGTGATCTGGGGAACGGATCCTGCGAGGGTTATCTTCATCTTGGCTGCCATCAGGGTGGGGTACCGTCTCGAAGTGTTAACCGTTTTGCTGACGGATTCTCGGCAGGGGTATCAGGCAATTCCGCGGAGGCCGGGATTGTCATCTTTCCCATTTTCTATGTACGGGGCAGGGGTCAGTCGATCCGGTGTTCGAAAATGGAGCATGTGGTCATAACTCGTTACTCCGTGGAGGATATGTCCGGAGGACGTTCCGGGATGAGTCTCCGCGCACGTTATAAAACAGTGCGACAATCCACGCGGCATGAGCAGGAACGACTACAGTGCGTACTCCCTGGTCGTGGGAAGGTTCCAACCCCTTCACAACGGCCACATGGAGGTGCTGTGCAGGTGTGCATCCGAATCGGAGCATCTCGTCGTTGGAATCGGGAGCGCACAGTACTCCCATCATCCCGACAACCCCTTCACCGCGGGCGAGAGGTATCTCATGATACACAACGCCCTGGAGGACGAGGGGATCACCAACTACAGCATAGTGCCCATGGAGGACCTCAACAGGTATTCAGTCTGGGTGGCGCACGTGGTTTCCATGTCCCCTCCGTTCAAGAGGGTGTACACCAACAACCCCCTGACGAAGCGTCTCTTCCAGGAAGCTGGATTCGAGGTCAGGGATTCCCCCCTCTACAACAGGGAGGTCTACTCCGGTACGGAGATCCGTCGCAGGATGGTGGCCGATGAGGAATGGCGCTCGCTCATCCCAGGGGCCGTCGCCGAGGTCATAGATGACATCGACGGTGTCGGGAGGCTGAAGGATATCTCCGGGGGCGGTGACAACGCACCCCTCTGAGGCGGAGACGCTGGTGTCGCTCCTGAGGTTGAAGGGGAAGACCGTGTCCACTGCGGAATCCTGCACTGGCGGATTGATCGGCGCATCCATCACGGATATCCCGGGTGCATCGGAGGTCTTCCTTGGAGGCGTCGTCTCCTACAGCAACGATGTCAAGGAGGGGATTCTCGGCGTCTCGCATTCCGTTCTGATCGAACATGGTGCCGTCAGTGAGCAGACCGCCAGGCAGATGGTTGAGGGTTCGATGAGGTTGTTCGACAGCGATTACGCTGTGGCGGTCACGGGTATCGCGGGTCCCGGCGGAGCAACTCCGGAGAAACCCGTGGGATTGGTGTACATAGCAGTGGCGGACGGTCCGCGCACGGTGGTCACACGCAACGTTTTCAAGGGCGACAGGCAGGAGGTCAGGGAATCGACCGTGAGGGAGGCCTGCTCGCTACTCACAGATATGGTTGAGGGAAGATTATGATCAGCAGATACGAGAGGCAGATGGGTATTTTCGGAGAGGAGGGTCAGGCGAAGCTGTCGGCGGCCAGGGTCGGTATCGCGGGATGCGGCGGACTCGGAGTCAATGTGATAACCCAGCTGGCGGTGGCCGGAGTAAACCACTATGTCATCGCGGACGGACAGGTGGCGGATATAACCAATCTGAACAGGCAGTTCATCTACGCCCCCTACGACTGCAGGCCCAAGGCATCCGTGTCCGCGGAGTGGATCCTCGCCCTGAACCCCTTGGCTGAGGTGGAGGCCCATGCCGAGCCCGTGTCCGTGGACACCAGGGCCATGTTCGCACAGTGCGATGTCCTGGTGGATTGTCTCGACAACATGGAGTCCAGGATGGTCCTCTCCGATCTTTCGGAGGAGATGGGTGTGCCGCTGGTGCATGCGGGTGTCTCGGGGACACAGGGGCAGATCGCCGTGTGCATCCCCGGGAAGACGCCCTCCCTCAGGGACATGATCGGCACCGTCACCGATCCGGAAGGTTCCATACCCGCTGTCGGAGCTGCCGTATCAGTGATAGCCGGCATGGAGGCATTGGAGGTCCTGAAGGTCATCTCCGGGCAGGGTTCCGACATCGCCGGGAAGCTGGTCACATTGGATATGGGAAGCTGGTCCATGGAGACCGTGGGGTTTTGAACGGTCATTCTTCAGTGTTTAATGTTAATCAATAATAATTAATATATAGGACACTGGAGCATGGATGCACATGAACGATTACAGCAAGAGGATACTCGTTGCCGCCGTGGTCATCGTGGCGATCGCCGCATGCGCCGTGGGGTACAAGTCCGTGGACAACGGGTCATCCGATGCCGAGCCTCCTAACCTCGAAGGAGGGTGGGGATACCCAGACATGGACTTCGATATCATCTTCAGCTCCCAGATACTGGATATGAAGAATGGGACCTTCTTGGTGTTCATCGGGGTCTCCAACTTCAAATGTCCCGACGGAGTGGTGCTGAATGTCAACGACATCGTTCTCACGAACGGTTCCGAGAACATCTCCCACGATCCGGTCAAGTCAGCCAACAGTTCCGGGTATGTCGATAGTCAGGTCATCTCCATAGGCAGTCCCAGCAACTTGATGTTCCTCTATTTCGACAACGTGATGGGCTGGGACGTCTCCGAGGTCTCCGTGAAGTGGCTCGGAGAACCTCCGGTCAACGTCCTTTACGATACCCTCTGATTATAAACCATTCAACAAAGGGGTTCCGATGGAAGGTCGGACCCCTTCTTCTTTTCCAGTTATTCCCATTTTTTGCTCAATTCCTTTGCGACATCACCCGTCTCCGACTACATTACATTCATTACAGCAATAACAAATTAAGGTTATTATATCACCAGATCCATGTGGTCTCATGGACAGAACACTCACGGAACTCGTGTTCGTGTTGGACAGGAGTGGGAGCATGCATGGTTTGGAGGCCGATACCGTAGGTGGGTACAACTCCATGATCTGCGGACAGAGGCGCGGCGGGAGGGCGTTGGTCACCACCGTCCTCTTCAACGGCGATTCCAGGATCGTCCACGACAGGGTCCCGATCCACGGGGTGTGCGAGATGTCCCGTGACAGCTACACGGTGTTCGGATGCACTGCGATGCTGGATGCGGTGGGCTCCACCATAGAGAGGATCTCCTGCGAGCAGAGGCTGTCGGATACGGTGCCATCATCAACGATATTCGTGGTGATCACCGACGGTGAGGAGAACGCCAGCATACGCTATTCCTGGGAGAGGGTATCGGAACTTGTCACCAAGAAGAGGTCGGAGGGTTGGAGGTTCCTGTTCTACGGTGCCAATGTGGATGCCGGAGATGTTGCACGCAGGATGGGGATGGATCCGGGTGAATCCATGGGATACAGATGCGATTCAACGGGGATCAGGGAGGTCTACCGTTCCGTCTCGGAGAAGGTCACGTCATTGAGATGTTTGGATGATCGCTGTCCACACACGGCCATATGATGTCGGGGACCATCCAGTTCAGATATTCTACAAGAGGTACGGACACTGTAAATAGGCGAACGCAGTTGGCTTTTCCATGGAGCATATCATGACCGGCAAGGTCAAGGAAGTCTACAAAGTGGACGACGACACCCTTGAGTTTGCCTACACCGACAACATCTCGGTCTTCGACAAGATCATCCCCTCCAAGGTCCCCCACAAGGGAGAGACACTCTGCAGGACCGCGAAGTACTGGTTCAACCTCCTCACCAAGGAGGGCATCAACAACCACTTCATCAGTGAGCCCTCCAAGGACAGGATGAGGGTCAAGAGGGTCGACATCATCAGGGACTACAGCAAGATCGACGGTACCACCACCAACTACCTGATCCCTCTCGAGGTCATCTGCAGGTACTACGCCGCAGGATCTCTTCTGGACAGGATCAAGTCCGGAAAAGTCAAGGTCGAGGACCTCGGATTCCCCGCAGGACACGAGGTCAAACGCGGAGAGAAGCTCCCCACCCCCTTCATCGAGTGCACCACCAAGCTGGAGGAGCACGACGAGAACCTCACCGACGAGGAGGCCAAGGAGATGGCCGGACTCTCCGATGCCGAATTCCAGGAGATCAAGGACACCGTCCTGAAGATCGATGAGATCATCGCACGCGAGGCCGGAAAGCGCGGACTCATCCACTGCGACGGAAAGAAGGAGTTCGCCTACGACAAGGACAGGAAGCTCATGGTCATCGACACCTTCGGAACCCTCGACGAGGACCGCTGGTGGGACGCCGACGAGTACGCCAAGGGAAACATCGTCGAGCTCTCCAAGGAGTTCGTCCGCCAGTACTACCGCGAGACCGGATACCACGAGAAGCTGTATGCGGCACGCGACAAGGGCGAGCCCGAACCCGACATCCCCGCACTCCCCCAGGACATCATCGACCGTGTGAGCAAGCTCTACGTCGATATGTACGAGAGGATCACGGGAGAGAAGTTCTGAGGGAAAAAACCCCTCAGAACAGATCGACTGAAACCATTTTCTCCTTTCTGGGGCACTCCAGGTCGCCTCTGACGGCGGCCACGGAGTACTTCATACCCTCCTTCTTCCCCGGTGCGTGGCAGAGCCCGTAGTTGGGGCATCCGATGTTCTCGCACTTGGACTCCTGGTAGGTTATGACGCTGCCCTCGATGGCCTGCTTCTTGGGGATGGCGGCGGGGGTGACGATCTTCTCCACGACCACGGCGGTGACAGAGTCCCCGTCGAACTCATGGCACTCGTGTGCCTGGGGTCTCACCTCCGTGACCCTGTACTTCGCCCCGGGTTCCAGGTTGAAGCACACACCCTTCAGTCTGCAGTCCTTGCACTCGGTGAGGGGTCCGATGAAGTAGAACTCCGAACCGACCTCCGCATGGGTCTTTCCCAGTAATGTGATCAATGCCATGGTAAAACCTCAAATCACTCCTGTTGCGAGGGCGACCGTCTCGGCCACCTCCTTGCTGATCCCCTTGTCACCGAGGATCGTGAACCTGTCCGACCTGATCTCGTGGGCGTGGACCATGCAGTCGATCAGGTCCTCCGCGGACAGTCCGAGACCTTTGGCGGTCACCGGGCATCCGATGGACCTGAGTGCATCCCTGATCTGCTCCCAGTCCCCTCCGTGGAGGTACATGGTCATTATGGATGCGACCCCGCACTGTTCCCCGTGCAGTGCCTTGCCGGGGTGCCTAAGATCGATCATGTGCGAGATCATATGCTCCGCACCGCTTGTGGGCCTGGAGCTCCCGGCGATGCTCATGGACACACCGGACACGACGATTGGCTTGATGGCGAGCCATACGCTCTCCTCCACACCCGGCCTTATGAGGTCGGATGCATCGAGGATCGACTCGGCCGCGAACCTTGAAAGCGAATACGCGGACCTGCTGAAGTCCACGTTCCTGAGCCTCCTGGCGAAATCCCAGTCCTTGA
>CALYUZ010000006.1 GCA_945492685.1 uncultured Methanomassiliicoccaceae archaeon
CCCTGGACGGATTCGATGTTCTTGATGAACAGTCCCACGTCCTCGCCGTTGTCGAACCTCTTCATCTCGTCGGCCACCATCTTGCCGAAGGATGCGTCCTTGGCGCATTCCTCATCGATCATATCGTTGATGAGGTCCCTCTGGGAGGCGTTGAACGTGATTATCCCCACGGTCTCGTTGTTCCTCCTGTTGATGAAGAACTCCTTGAGCAGGGAGACGATCTTCTCCGCCTCGGCCTTGTTGGACTTGTCCTCCCATAATCCGTTGACCCTGAACACCTCTATGGGGGGTTTCGGAGGTTCGACGACATTGGGGGAGACATAGAGCCTGCCTCCGTAGAACGCGTAGTTGGAGAATGCTATGAGCTCCTCGTATCTGGACCTGTAGTGGAAGTTCAGCAGGATGCTGTCGTACCTGGCCCTGGCGAGGTCCAGGAGGGACTCCTCCTCCAGTGCGGCGGACACGACATCGTCCAGGTCCTCCTCGTCGCTCTCGTACTCGATCCTTCCGGTTCCGAGGCTGGAGGGTCTGAGCTGCTTGTGGTCCCCTGCGACAACGACCTTCTTGGCACGGTAGATCGAGGGTATGCCCTTCTCCACGTACATCTGCGAGGCCTCGTCGAAGATCAGGAGGTCGAATATGCCCATCTCCAGCGGGAGTATCTCGGAGACCACTTCCGGCGTGAGAAGCCAGACGCGGACCCCTTTGAACAGTTCGTATCCGTAGCGGTTGATGAACTTGTTCAGGTTCCACTTCCTCTTGGATTCGATGATCCTGTTGATGTCCCCGCGCCTCTTGGATTCGGAGATGTACTTCAGGTTCTCCTGGAAGATCTCCTCCACCTTGTCCCTGGACAGGTCGCGCTTCTCGGATATCTTCCTGTCCATGTCGGATATGATGCTGTCGAAGTCCCATATCTCCTGCATTATGTCCTTGTGGGATGCGTCGAACCTCTGGAGATGGTCGTTGAGGATCCAGTTGAAGATCCTGTCGTTGCTGTCCGGATAAGGCATCTTGGTCTCGGAGGATATGTTCAGGATATCCGTTCCGTAGGCCCTCTCGCTGTCGGAGAGCCTGTTGTACACGGTGGACCTGGCCGTGTATGTGTCGTAGCCGTCCAGTCCCTCGAACATCCGCCTGGGGTCGTCCTTGATGGTCTGGAGAGTGTGCTCATTGTAGTTGGCGAAGTACTTGTCCGCCAGGACGGTGGCCTCACGTGTGACCTTGCCCTTGGAGAACAGCTTCCCAACGAATCCCTTGGAGTTGAAGTCGGTCATCTGCTTCTCCAGGTCGATGAGGTCGGCCTTCATCTCGCCGATGTTGTACTCCGAGAGGTCGGCCTTCATCTGTGTCATCCACGGGTACCTGGCGGTCATGTCCATGTATTCGTCGAAGTTCCTCATCAGGACGGGGTCACCGAACTTCCTGTGGAGCTCGCTCACATCCGGATATCTGAGTGAGAGCAGCTTGGGATCGATGTTGTCCTTCAGGATCTTGTACTCGTCGAACTGGCGCCTGTCCGTAAGGTCCAGCCATCTGTCCATGGAGTAGAGCTTGTACGGTTCGATGCCGAAGTCACAGGGGCTGTACATGACCTTGGCGATGTTGTCGAGCAGGGCCACATCCTTGTCGATGCTGTCCGAGATATGGTCGATGTCCGCGCCCTTCTTCTGACCGGAGTTCTTGAGCATGCTGTCCAGTTGTTTGTAGAACAGGTCCTTGTTACCGACGTCGTCGATCAGCAGGCAGTACCGTGCAAGGTTGCCCAGACGGGAGTACACGACATCCAGGGCGGTCTTCTTCTCAGAGACCATCAGCACGGTCTTGCCCTTCATCACGGCGGATGTGATCAGGCCGGTGATGACCTGGGACTTCCCTGTCCCCGGAGGTCCCTGGACGACGATCTCGTCCTGTTTGTTCACGGCGGTGAGGATGTTCTCCTGGGCGCTGTTGAGTGAGTTGATGTACACGAGGTCCCTTTCGGATGCCTCCATCCCCCTGTCCCTGATCTCCGTCTCGGAGAGAGGTGCGGGGAGATCCGACAGGAAATCGGATTTGTCCAGATCGATGACCAGGTCGTTCAGGATGCCGTTGATCTCCCTCCCGGCCAGCATTCCGTCGAAGTCCCTCTGGATCGAACTTGAGTATGTGGGGTACTTTCCGAGAACCACGTTTGGGATGACCTCCATGTCCCCTGCGAGGTATTGGGGGAACTCCCCGGCCTTGTAGTCCACGAACGGCATCGGGAGTCCGTAGTTGCATGCAACCTTGATCCCACTGGACCTGTAGAACTCCACCAGACCATTCATGAACGTCTCCCCGGTATAGTCCTCGATGATGTTGTTGGGTAGCGGGACGTTCCTCCCTGTGGATTTTATGTATGCGAGGATGAGCGTGTTGTTGTACATCGCATCGCGGGAGTTGTCGATGGACAGCGTTATCGTGCGGGAGTCCTTCTCCAGGATGACCGGGAACAGCGCCAGCGGGGCACGGATGTCGAAGTCGTCGTTGGGCATCTTCCCCTGGACGAACGGGTATCCGATGTACAGGTCGTACTGTCCCTTGTCCCTGAGCTCCCTGTTGACCTCACGTATGATCTCGTTGAGGTGCTTGTACACCTTGGCATCCTCGGGACTCTTCGCCGAGTCGCAGAGCTTGAGCATCCTCTTCCTGCCGAACAGGAGGCTCATCACATCGATCCCGGGAAGGCTCATCAGGTCGAACGTGTTCTTGCGGGAGATCTTCCCCTGGAACAGCAGACGGTTGCTCCTGCTGATGTTGATCAGCTTCTTCTCGAGCTCCCTGAGGGTCTTGGCGGCCTCCTCGTCTATGTTCGATCCGTTGGCCGCGGTGATGGCGTACTTCCTGGTTATGTTGAGGAACTCCTCGCCGTACTGCTCCACGAACCTCTGTCCGACGCCGACTATGGCGGAGAAATCGTCCACCTTCGTGGGGACGCGTTGCGCCATCTCCCTGAGGGCCTCGTCGGAGCACACGTTGGGTATCCTCCCGTTGGCCATCCTGTTCTCAGACCTCAGCCTCTCCCTGAGCCCGTAGAGCTCGCTGTAAAGGTCATCTTCCAATCCCATAGGCGGGGCATTGGGTTACAGGTTCATGAAACATGTCATCGCGCCCGTAATAAAGGGGAAGGGTATACGCGCACCCATGGTTGAAACCGGAATCAGAGGCATCAGGACCGTTAAAGTGGACGACAGCAACACCGCCGAGGCTCTCGGAAGCGGGACGCTGCCGGTGTTCGCGACTCCTGCCATGATCGCACTCATAGAGGCCACCGCCAGTCAGAGCGTGGCGCCCCATCTCGACGAGGGTTCGAGCACCGTGGGAACGCATCTGGATATCGCCCACTCGGCCGCCTCCCCCGTGGGGATCGAGGTCACATGCGAAACGGAACTTGTCGAGGTGGATAGGAGGAGGCTCGTATTCTCCGTGGTGGTCAGGGATTCCGTCGGAGAGGTCGGGTCCGGGACCCACGAGAGGTTCATCGTGGACAACTCCAAGTTCATGTCCAAGGCCAACTCGAAGCTCGAGTGAGCCGTTCTCAAACACAGGGGTCCCAGACCCCGTACATCATCACATCGGCAGCAGCACAGGGAGTATCAGGCATCCGCACAGGACGGTCCTTCCGGTCCCGCATGCGTTCGGTATGAACCCCACGGCAATCGCACCGGCGAGGATCAGCAGGCCGGAGAATCCCGTTGTCGCAACCACCAGGGCCAGGAGGAGCACGATGACGGCTCTGTTCATCATCCTCTCGTCGATCCTGCTAACAAGTGATGACATCATGCGACCAGACCATATCGTTAGCCCGTATCCCAGGACAGATGCGGCGGCGGTGGCCATCAGGAGCATGAGGAACCCCTCCGACATGAATCCCATCAATCCGTCCCCCATGATCTCCCCGATCACGATGGCTGATCCCGACCTTCCGCTTCCGGATACGGATAGGGTGACCAGCGAGAGGACCGATGTCACGGTCCCGACGGATGCCACGGTCGAGATGAACCTTTCAGGTCTGTTCTCCGGCATGAAGCATGCGGACATGGATGCCCCCACCGTCGATGTGATCCCGGGGAACCACCCTGCTATGCATCCTGTCACCACGCCCTTGATCCCGGGGATCATCCCAACGGGATCGTGCTCATCATCCTTCTGTGGGGGTATCCCGTTCCCGGATGCGGCCTCGATCAGGACAGGTATCCCGAACAGGCCCGTGAGCATGGGGAACATGAGGGTCCCTTCACCCAAGATGCCGTTCGATGGGATGGGCATGAACATGCACATCATGCCTATCGCCCCGGATAGGACGAAGCACACGGCACCCCAGATCAGGTTGCCCTTCTTTCCCTCGTTCAGCACGAGTATCGACGATGCAACGATCAGGACAAGCGGGGTGAGTCTGTCCATGACCTCCTCCGCACCGTTCAGCATGACATACTGCAGGGGGATCGAGAGGACTATCGCCACGGAGCATCCCACGAGGCTACCTATCGCCGCCGACCTCACGGCCGCCATTCCCCTGCCCTGGAGGACCATCCTGTGTCCCGGGAGTATCGACACGGCATCCTCCGCATCCGGGGCACCTATGAACACGGATGGCACGAAGTCCACGAACGAATGGACCACGGATGCAGACATGATGCAGCAGCACACCAGGATCGACACATACTCCTGATTGACCAGTCCCGAAAGGGCGGACTCCATGACCGGATAGGACACGAGCATTATCGATGCAAGGGTGTTGACGTGGATCCCGGGCATGAGGCCGGTGAAAGTCCCGAGGGACGCACCGATGATTGAAGCTATAATGACGAAGGATACTATGGCGGGATCCACGGGACGTGTTCCGTCATGATGGGTTATAATGGGTGGAGCGTGCGGTCACTCTTACTCGCGGATCACGGGCCTTCCGTCGACCACGCCGACACGGAGCAGGCTCCTAACGGGGACGCCGATGGATGCCTCCACCGAACCGATGTCCTTGGATTTGTCGTAGACCACGGAAACCCCTTTGACGGTGATGTCGTGGGATGAAAGGGCATCCACTATGGCCTTCAGTGTCCCACCGGTGCTTATAACGTCATCCACGATGGTTACCCTGTCCCCTTCCGAGACGCCGTTGATGTACATCGGTGACCTGGAGTATCCTGTGGTCTGATCCAGGACTATCTCTCCGGGGAGTCCGTACGGTCTCTTCCTTATCACCGAGAACGGGATTCCTGTGGCCATCGTGATGCCCGTCGCCAGCGGTATCCCCATGGCCTCCGGCGCGAGTATCCTGTCGCAGTCGGGGTCGGTGATGTCCACCAGTCCATCGACCACCTCCTCCAGCAGTCCCCTGTCCATCATGGGTATGCCGTCGCTTATAGGATTAACGAAATACGGATATCCGTTCCTGTCAACAACGGGACTCGCGAGGAATGTCTCCTTCAGTCTACCCAACGCACTCGGCATGAGTGTGGCGATGCAGACTTTTTATTATAGTGTTAGCGGTTCTCGGCTTCAGATAACATGAATGTAGACGAAAGGCTGGCCCTCGTCAAGAGGAACACAGAGGAGGTCGTCACCGACGACGAGCTCCGTGCACTTCTCACAGAGAAGGAGGAACCCACCGCATACATCGGATTCGAGCCATCCGGACTCGTCCATCTAGGGTGGGTCCTCGTCGCGCAGAAGATCAAGGACCTCACCGATGCCGGATTCAAGGTCACAATCTTCTGGGCGGATTGGCATGCTTACATCAACGACAAGCTGGGCGGTGACCTGAACAACATCCAGGTCTGCGCCAGGTACATGGAGGACTGTTTCCTGGCACTCGGTGTTCCTGCGGACAAGGTCCAGTTCAGATACGCCAGCCAGATGGTCTCCGAGGTCCAGTACTGGGAGACCGTGATCAAGGTCGCCAAGGTCACCTCCCTGTCAAGGGTCAAGAGGGCCATGACGATCATGGGAAGGTCCGAGGACGAGGCAGAGGTTGACTCCTCCAAGATGTTCTATCCCATCCTCCAGGCCACCGACATCTTCTGCATGGGCATGGATGTCGCATACGCCGGTCTCGACCAGAGGAGGGCACACATGCTCGCAAGGGACGCCGCCGACAAGCTTGGATGGAAGAAGCCCATCGCACTCCACACCCCCCTTCTCCCCGGTCTGAAGGGAGGCAATAGGATGGACCCTGTCGAGTCCAAGATGTCCAAGAGCGATCCCAATGGAAGCGTCAGGATCCATGACACCAGGGATGAGATCGCGGCCAAGATGAAGAAGGCCTACTGTCCCCCGGAGAAGGAGGCCGAGGCTGAGAATCCCGTCCTCATGCTGTGCAAGTACATCCTGTTCCCCAGGAACGGTGCCATGCACATCGAGAGGCCGGAGAAGTACGGCGGTCCCGTCGACTACGCCACATACGAGGACCTATGCGATGCCTACTTCGGAGGTTCCCTGTCGCCCATGGACCTCAAGTCCGGTGTCACGGATGGTCTTGCCGAGACCCTCAGGCCCGTCAGGGAGTACTTCGAGGCGAAGCCCGAGAACTATCAGGCCCTCCTCAAGGTGCTTGAAGGGATCAAGAAGCTCAGGTGAGCTCGGAAACAGGAGGGGAGACCCTCCATCTTCCAATCGTTCTATAAAGATGGGGTCTGAGACGGGTGATCAGGATTTCTGGAGGCTCTCGCGTCTCTTGATCTCGCGGAAGACGTCCATGGTTCTGCTCATGCAGATGTGGAGCATTGCTTCCGTATCGCCGATCCCGGTGAGTCCGGCCGCTCCGCTGTGTCCTCCCCCATCGGCCATGGTCTCCTTGCCGATCCCGGACATTATCTCTCCGAGGTGGATCCCCTTCCTCACGGCCTCCTGGGTGGCCCTGGCGCTGAGACGGAAGTTCTCATCCCTCTGTGAACCGACGAACACCACATCCGCTCCGGCGGCCATGATGGCCCTGCATGATGATGCCTCGAAACTTCCGCCATAGGATACGGCGACGATCATCTCACCCACTCTGTCGAACCTGGTGCGTTCTATCGCCTTCAGCATGGCGACCTTCTCCGACATGCTCACGGGTGCCTGCGTCAGCCCCATTGCCTCATCCATGTCTATTCCGCATCTCGTCATGATGTCGGAGAACACCGGTAGCATGCTCGGTCTTGCGAACTGGAAGTGTCCGCTGTCCGTGAGCATGCCTCCCAGGAGCATGATCCCCATGTCCCTGGTTATCTCAAGTCCCGCGGCATCGATAAGCTCCTTCACGATCTCGCAGCAGGATGTCCTGGTGTCGTCGCAATAGAATGTCTCCACATCCCACTTGCCGGTGGGTTTGTGGTGATCTATGACGATGGCATCGTGTGGGATGTCCGTGACACCCTCCAACTGCTCGGGCGATGATGTGTCCACGACGACGACCTGGTCGTAATCACCGAGATCGCAGTGTTCCAGCACATGGACGTCCATCTTCTCCGCCACCATGCGGGCGACACGGTCCAGGCTGTTGGGTGCGAAGATGTCGGAGTCGTCGAAGGCCCTCGATACGGCGTAGGCCGATCCAAGTGCATCCATGTCGGCGTTCCCGTGGACCAGCACGACCTTCCTACCTGTCCTGAGTTTCTCTGCGATCTTTCCGAGCATACCCCGGTTGATAATGATGTTCTAAAAAGTAGTTTTGTAAGGTGGCGCCCGAAGGCGCCGTTTGGGAACTCACTTCCTGCCCGTGAGCTTCTGGACCGTCTTGTTCTGTCCGAGTCCGGTGATGAGGATGTCGGAGTTGTAGAGCTTGACGGTGATCAGGATCATCACCAGGGCGAAGATTGCCATGTATGCGATACCGGAGAACACCAGCATGTAGTCTCCGTACATCAGGGACTGCATGGCCATCATCGGGTGTGAGAACGGAATGGCGAATGTGACCGCCTGTATCACGGTACCGGATCCGTACCATCCGGAGAACATGATCACGAACATCGGGACCATGGCGAGGATGCTCAGGGGCATGGTCATGGTTTGTGCGGACTTGTAGTTCTTGGCGAAGGCTCCGAGTATCATGCATATTCCGAGTGCGCAGATGATCGCCAGGAACATCGACAGTGCGATCAGGGCCCAATCCATCATGTCCAGTCCGAGGCCGAGTGCCTCGAGGTCGATGCCTGATGATGTTGGCCCCATCATGGCGTTCATGTAGATGCTCATACCTGCCATGTATGCGAGACCGTAGACGAGTCCGACTATGGCCGCGGCGATGATCTTCCCGCTGACGATGGATGTCCTCTTGATGGGCAGCGTGAGCAGGGTCTCCAATGTCTTGTTCTCCTTCTCGGATCCCATGGAACTTATCACGATGCTTCCGACCATCATGATGATGATCATGATGATCATGGGGATCATCATCGTCTGGCTGGAGATCTGTGATGCGATGTCCTGGGGTGTGACTCCCGGATGGGGTTCGCCGTTGACGATGGTGTGGAGGTCGTCCCCTCCGTGTGTGATGGGGTTCGCCAGGAACTGGTAGACCTTCTCCGGTGCGATGCAGCTCTTGATGAGGAATCCGGAGAGATCGGAGCTCATGCCGCTGACCACTGCGGACACAGTCGATGAGGAGATCGATCCGAACATCCCCGACGGTTCGTAAAGATAGTATTCCTGGATCACCACGGGTTTCAGGTCGGTGACCGAGGATGCCGTGTACAGGTTGTACAGAACGTTCTCGGAGAACGAACGGTCTATGATCACCAGGGAGTTGATGCCGTTGGACGTCATGAGCTCGTAGAAGTCCGTGACCCCTTCGATATCAATGATCTTGATGTAGTCGCCGATCTCGTCCTCGGGCACTCCGGAGTAGAGTCTCGTGAGATAGTCTGCGGCACTCCATTCGGAACCGTCCTCCAGCGTGATGTCTCCGTATTCACCGTTCGCTATGCCGAAAACCGGCAGTGCCTGGGCCTTCTCCACCTCCCCTCCGATGAGTCCGCCCAGTCCCGCGAAAAGGACCACCATTATCAGAACGGAGATCACCGATCCCGGTGTCAGGAGTTCTTTCAGTTCCTTGCGGATGACATTCGTGATGTCGCTCATGCACCCTTCACCGCCTTCACGAACACCTCTTCGAGGGTATCCACTCCGAACTGTTCCTTTAACTCTGCGGGGGTTCCCAACAGGACGAGGTTGCCCTGGTCTATGAGTCCGACCCTGTCGCATAGCATGTCGACCTCGAACATGTTGTGGGATGACATGACGACCGTGACCCCGCTCTTGGCGATGTCCCTGATGATCTCCCTGATCTCATATGCGTTGATCACATCCAGTCCCGATGTGACCTCGTCCATGATGGCGAGCTTCGGGGACGGCATGATGGCCCTTGCGATCAGCAGTCTGCGCATCATTCCCTTGCTGTATGTGTCGACCTTCGAGTCTATCCTTTCACCGAGGTCCGCCAAGGCGATTCCTTTGGCCACCATCTCGTCTTTCTCTTTTCCGGAGGCGAAGAACCTGGCTATGAACTCCAGATATGCGCGCCCCGTCATGTCCTTGTAGGCACCGGCGTCTTCCGGGAGGTAGCTGATGATCTCCCTGACCGCCTCCGGTTCCTTGGCTACGTCATGGCCATAGACACTTATCGAACCTGATGTTATCTCGAGGAGTGTGGATATCATGCGGAGTGTGGTCGTCTTTCCGGCACCGTTGTGTCCGATGAGTCCGAAGATTTCGCCCTCATGGACGGTCAGTGATATGCCGTGGACGGCTTCTCTGTTCCCGTACGATTTCCGGACGTCCTCCAGAACGAGTGCATCCGTCATGGGTCTGTTGTCGGAATATCGATATATAAAAGCTATCGGAAACGGCATACGAAACCGGGAAAATGAGAATAAAACCCTGTGAGGGGGAAGGGGGTTTCACTGCTGGGGCATGTTGCCCATTGCGGTGTTGATGGTCTGCTGGAGAACGGTGTACCTCTCCTTGAGGGAGTTCTCCTGGCGCTCCAGGCTGTTGAGCCTGACATCCATCATCTCGATGGACTCGTCCACATCCGCTTTCAGTGCGTCGACGTCGTCGACCTTGATGAGAAGGGAGCCTGCGGACTTGTAAACTGCGCCTGTGCTCTTGTCCAGTTCCTCTTTGGTCCTGACGAGCTCGCGCCTCTGGGCGTCCATCTGGACCTTCTGGGTGGACACAGCCTGAAGCTGTTGCTGCACCTGCTGGAACTGGGTGATCTGATTCTGAAGCTGGGGGCTGATTCCGTTCATGATCTCACTCTGGTAAGATAATCGATGTCCTCGATGATTCTGATGCATTCCAAGTAGGAATTGATCGCGGCCCTCATGGCCGACGTGTCGGTGGCGGTGATGCTTATCACGGCTTCGTCATCTTCCGACCTGATGTCGGTCTCCGTGCGCGGAAGTTCCCTTCCGGCCTCAGGGGAAATGGATGGCACCGCGGCCTGGGCCGCGGCACCCGTAATCCTGAGTGTCGCTCTGAGCATCGCTCAGTCGGATTTGAGGACCTTCTTCACGTTGGGTCTCTCTTTGAAGAAGATCTTGGATCCGCATTTCTCGCACTGGAGTCCCAAAGAGTTAACGTTCCTCACGGGTTCGTTACACTTTGCGCATCTGTACACTCAGATCACCTTGGGATTCACTGCTCGGAAACCTGGGAGAGCTCTTTCTTGGTCTTGGGGCTGTAGGCCTCTGCGGCGAACTTTGTCTCGCAGTGCTTGCAGAACCAGATACCGGAGCTGACCCTCCTGACAGACATGTGGTGGCAGACGGGGCACTCGTGTTTGGCCTTCTGGTTTGCCTCGATGGATTTGATCCTGTTGCGGACGACGACTCCGTACCTTGCTCCGAACCTTCCGGAACTTCCTGCTTTCTGTGTTCTCTTTGACATGGTTGATCACCCGATGATTTTCCTGATTTCCGCACCGATCTCCACGGCCCTGTCGAGGCAGATGCCGAGTTCTTCCAGTGTGATGGAACCGCAACCACCTTTCTGCATGGCCCTGAAGTTGCCATTGTCGTCTGTTGTGACGGTAAGGCGGGCGGATGAAATCTGTTCCTCGTCGTAATTTGGGTCTACTATTAAATCGTTACCTATTTTGACCTCTGTGACCGAAATCGGCAGGCATGTGATGGGCAGGGGCTTGTTCTCTCCCTTTCCGTACTGCTCGCCGGGGATGGTGGCGGATTTGAGTGCGCATACAGTGGCCAGGTTGGCGGCGTCGAACAGGTTACCATCGTAGTCCAGGGCATAGATGTCGACGAAGCACATCCATACCTCTTCTCCGGGGGTGATGCACAGTGCCTCGACATCGACCATGCCCGACTCGCGGATACCGCGGTCGACGACACGGGCCAGTTCGATGGCGTCCTCTCCGGGGGGTCCGGACTCGAAGCTGGGGTGGGCCATGGGGATGAGCTCCGCACCTGTGGTGAGGACTCCGATGTTGGGTGTGTCGGCGAAGGGTGTTCCGGGGATGATCTTCACTCCCGCGATGACCTCGGTCTTTCCGAGCTTCACCCTTGCGGATCCATCGGCACTCTCGATGCAGTTGGTCTCGACCTTGATCTTCCTGATGTCGGTCAGTCCGCGACCGTCCTCCCTGACACCGGTCTTGAGGAGGTTGACGATGTGGTCGCGCTTGATCTCAGACATGATCTCGCTGCTCATTCCGACACCTCCTGGTTGGATTTGGAGTAGCGTCTCTTGAGGGCATCCTTCTGGATGTCGTAGACCTCATGGCAGGCGTTAACCGCCAGATCTATGGCGTGGTCAAACTCCTCGCGGGTCATGTTGCCGTCCATCTGGAGAAGGACGATCTCATCCGTGGAGGGGACGATGGCGATGGGGACATCCGCCTGTCCGTAGTTGTCCTCCTCCTTGTTCAGGTCCAGGAGGACGTGGCCGTCGGCCTTTCCGGCGGCTATGGCGGGGACGATGTCCCTCATGGGGATGCCGGCGTCTGCGAGTGCGACGGATGCGGCGGTGAGTCCGGCGCATCTGGTTCCGGCGTTAGCCTGGAGGATCTCGATGTACACATCGATGGATGCGCGGGGGTACAGTTCGGTGAGGACGACCTTCTCGAGTGCCTCGGATATGATCTTGGAGATCTCGATGGACCTTCTGTCGGGTCCGGGTCTCTTCCTGTCGCTGACTGAGAACGCCTGCATGTTGTACTTGCACTGGACGATCGCCTTGGTGGGGTTCTGCAGGTGCCTGGGGTGGCACTCCCTGGGTCCGTAGACCGCTGCCAGCACCTTGTTCTTTCCGATCTCCACGTATGCGGATCCGTCCGCGTTGTTGAGGACTCCAGCCTCTATCTTGATGGGCCTGTGTTCCTCGGCGGTCCTGCCGTCGATCCTCATGCCGTTCTCATCAACCAATACCATATCAGTGTGTCCGCTCATGGTCACTCCTCCCCCTCGTCATCTTCGCTCTCGTTCTGAGGGAGCCTGCTCTCGATAAATTCCTTGACTCTGTCTGTGAGGTTGCCGGACTGGGCCTTCTCCTCGATAAGTTTGATGGCCTCGACGGCCACGTCGGCGTTCTCGTCGTCGCCGTCGATCCAGATCATTCCGTTCTGACCCACGGTGATACGGCAGTCGGTCATGTTCTTCAGCATGGAGATCATGGATCCGCTCTTGCCTATCACCCTGGAGACCTTCGAATGGGAGATCTTGACGAGCCTTCCGCCCTCGATCCTCCTGAGTCCGGAGTCCTTCATCGTGACCTGGATCTTCTTGCTCTCGTCCACGGAAAGGACCTTCAGGAGCACGACATAACCTATGCTCAGATATCTCGATGTGTCCCCGAACTCAACCTTCCAGGGAACCTCGTTCACATGGAGGGGTGCCGGATACGGGGCACC
>CALYUZ010000007.1 GCA_945492685.1 uncultured Methanomassiliicoccaceae archaeon
GCACCTGCGGGGATGATCATGCACTCCTGGATCTTCAGGTTGCCTCCGGCGTGCTTTCCGCCGTTGATGATGTTCAGCATGGGCACGGGGAGGGTGACGTGGTCCCCGCCGACGTGCTCGTAGACGGGGATGTTGTTGCACATGGCACCGGCCCTGGCGACCGCAAGGGACACGGCGACGGTGGCGTTCCCACCGAGCCTCTTCTTGTTCTCAGTACCATCCAGCTCGATCATGGCCTCGTCGATGGCCCTCTGGTCGGTGGGGTCCATCCCGGTGATCCTCTTGGCGATCTCGCCACGGACGTTCTCCACGGCCTTGAGGACGCCTTTGCCGCCGTACCTGTCGCCTCCGTCACGGAGCTCATGGGCCTCCCAGGAACCTGTGGACGCACCGGACGGTGCGATGGCGGTGATCCTGTGACCCCTGACGGTGATCTCTGCCTCGACTGTGGGGTTGCCTCTGGAATCCAATACCTCTCTTGCCCATACCTTCTCTATCTGCATATGGAAAACCTCTTCAGAATTTGTGGAGTTTGAAATCTGTTTTGAGTATGTTCTCGTCCTTGTCGGTCAGCTGGCTGTCATCCACGGACACCACGAAGGTGGATTCGTCCTTGGAGGCGCTGATCATCTGATGGAAGAAGACCAGGACGTTGTTGAGACCGTCGGCCTCCACCAGGTCCGCGAAGTTGTCGAACACGACCACAGGGAACTGATGCATCTTGACGAAGTCGTTGACGTACACCATCAGCGAACCGAGGCCGTGCACATCCATGGAACCGGACTTCTGGGTGGGGGACAGGGACACGACATCTATCTTCCCCCTGTCGAATCTCTCCCTGACCGCCTTGGCCTTCTCCGACGACACCATCAGGATGCTGTACCTGTCCGGGTCGAAGAGACCGATGAAGGAGTAGATCTTCTCGGGTTCGGGCTCGTAGATCATGTACGAGGTCCCGAATGACAATCCCCTGTCCCCGATGTCCACGGAGGACATCTCGACCTTCTTCTTCTCCTTCTTGCGAAAAAGGGATCTGGACTCCTTCCTCCTCCTCTTCTTCTCCGAGTTCTGCTCCTCCTCGCGGATGATGATCTCGGCCACGTCCTTCAACGCGTTCAGGACGTCGGTGGACTTGAACGGCTTGTCTATGAATCCCTTGATGTAGGGGTTGTCCTTGGGCACCTGCTCGCTGGCGCTCTTGATCAGGATGACGTTGAGCGGGATGTCGTTGTAGTTCTCCTTGCAACGGCTGACAACGCGGAGACCGTCCTCGTCGCCCACCCACGTGTCGAGCATGATCACGTCCGGTTGGAAATCCCCGATCCTGGAGACGGCCTCATCGACACTGCTGACACGCTTGACGTCCTCTTTGGCATAACCCTCATCCAGGAGGATGTCCTGGATGATCTCCTGGACGGCGACGTTGTCATCGACGATTAGAATCTTCATGATGCCACTCCGACAATCCCGGCTATGGAATCAGGGCTATATATGGAACCCTGTCGACAAAGGATGTGGGAGGGGTTTGACCTCCCCTCCAGCGCCCGAGCTTCCACCCGGGCAAAACCGGCCGATAGCCGGCCGTAAAAATCAATGGTTGAAGCAGTAATCACTGCTTCCTGCTCTCTTTGGCCTTGGGCCTGAGGTTGCTGTATCCGCACTTCCTGCACCTCTCAGCCTTCTTGGGGTTGGTGGCGTAGCAGTTCATGCAAACAGTCTTGTCAAGGAGCCTGTGCTCAGCCTCTTTGAAACGTGCCATTTGAAATCCTCTGCGGTAGCGATTATAGAAGTAATATAAAAAGGGTTTCCCAACATCCGCAAAGACCGATACCCCGTTTTCCGAATGGAGTCGGAACATCTGGCCAGCGGTCATGTGGGCCCATCATGGGAATGGTGGGATGAGGACACCATGAATGTTGCTTACAACTGTCATCATCGGTAACCGTCTGCATCCCTTGCGGATAAAACCAGCATTTCCCCTCCATCGGACCGTTCCACGACGTCAGCGGATGAGCGACCTCTGACGGGTGAAATCCTCGAGCACACCGACGTCGGAACCGGGCATCTCATGGATGACGGTATCTGGCCTCAGGATGTCCAGGATGTCGTTGCAGCCGGGATCAGAGAACGGCATGTGCTGGTCGATCCTCGACACATGGGGATACGCACCGAAGTAGAACTCCGTCGGGTCACCTTCCAATAGCCTCTCCTCGAAGGAGGAACGGTACTCCCAGCTTGCACTCCAATGGAAGTGTACGGCACCGATTCTGTCTATGAGATCGTCGGTGTACCCTTCGATCACCCGTATCACAGCCTCGATCCCCTTTGACTCCGTGTCGATACCGGGGAGGCAGTTCATCATATGTCCGGTGTCGAGGCAGATGCCCCAGTTCTCGAATTCGATACCTCTCTCCAGCCTCCTGTAGTCGGACGTGTCCAAGAGCCTCAGACCGGGCCACCAGAGGTTCTCGAACGCCAATTTGAAAGGCGGTTCACCGCCGGGCATCCCGCCGATCACGGTGTTGATCATCTCGCAGAAGGTGTCGATGACCTTGCCGGGATCTCCCGTGTAGCTGCGCCTGCATATCTCATCCAGGGAGATGTTGGTGACGTGGAGGACACCATGCCAGGGTTCCAGCTCGGATGCGTACCCGATGGCGGAAACGAGGTTGGAGACGATCTCGTCCCTGCTGCGGCCGTACATGACGTAGCGGGAGGTCTCCTCGTCCATGTCGTACGGCTCCCCGTTCCAGGCGGCCATCCAATCAGTGGAGTATGGGAGGTGCACGGTACGGGTGATACCGCGGTAGATGGGGTCCACCGGTCCGAATCCCGTGAGAAGTTCAATCCCGTCGCACCCTATGGACGAAAGCTTCGCTGACGGGTGATCTCCGAAAAGGGAAAGGTCCTGATAGACCGAATGGCTCAGCAGATGGCGCATGGATGCCAATCGGTCCATCACTTGATAAAACGGTCGCTCAGAACATCTGGAGCGCCGCGGTGATGGCCGCCTCTGTGGCCAAGGCCTGGGTCTCCCCTCCGCCGATGATCAGCGCATCGCTCTGCGTCATACCGATCTCCTTGCGGATCTTGTATGCGAGCTCGGGGGTCTTATCGTCCATGTTCCAGTCCGGAGGGATCATGAGGATCCCGTCGCGGATGACGATGGTGGTGCATCCGTCGGCTCCCACCTTGATTCCCGCATCCCTCTGCTCCATTCCGTTCACGACCTTGTCGGCACCTCCGAGGACGAGGACTCCCTGCTGGCAGGCACCGGCGACGGAACCCTCGACGAAGATGTTGACGGGACGGAGGGGGAGCTGGTCCAGGAACGACAGTCCGGCTTTCGTGATGGTGATACCGGTCTGTTTGATGTTGATGAAATCCCACTCCTTCAGGGTGTCGATGATCCTGCGCATGCTTCCCTCGCCGACACCGACCTCATCCGCGAGCCTCTTGCGGCCCATCCTGCGTCCGTCGGACAGAAGATGGAGTGACCAGTACACATTAGCGTCATTGAACCTGAACATGGGTCCGAACTGGGGCTCGTCGATAATCTTCATGGAATCTCTCCCGTTGGATGTATATGACGATGTCCTGAAAGTTTAATAAGATTTGGTTGGCCAGACGGGAAAAATGGCCGTCTGGCCATGTTGGAAAGTTTGTCCGTTCCGACCAACTTAGAAGGTCCTGACCTTGCCCTCGATGATCATGTCGGAGACCTTGTCGACGTTGTCGAGCCAGTCTGCGGCGATGGCCTCGGCCTCGGACTTCCAGGTGGGCAGCTTGGGGTCGTTCTCCGCATCGGGGAGGACGATCTGGATGGATGCGTTCAGGGGCTCGGAGACGGGCTTTCCGATCTGGGAGAGCAGCCTGACCCTGATCTCCGCCTCGTTGGTGACCTTCTTGGCGACATCCTCTGCGATGAGCTTGGACATGACGTTGTAGATCTTTCCGATGTGGGTGATCGGGTTCTTTCCGGAGGTGGCCTCCATGGACATGGGCCTGTAGGGTGTGATCAGACCGTTGCACCTGTTACCCCTTCCGACGGATCCGTCGTCTCCCATCTCCTGGGAGAGTCCGGTGACGGTGAGGTAGTAGACACCGCGGTCGTAGTCGTCTCCGGTGTTGATCTCGAGCTTGAAGTTGATGTCCTCGTTTCCGATGATCTTCAGGGCGTTGTCGTAGACCTTGTCGTACATCTGCTCGATGGCGGACTTGTAGTGGCTCGCGTCGGGGATGTACCTGTCGACCATTGCGCATGCGATGGTGAGGGTGAGGTTGTTGTCGATACGGGATGCCATGACCTTGACGTCCTGTCCGGTCTCGGGCAGGTCCTTCTTCATGACTCCGTTGACGTACTCCTCGGTCTTGAGGACGACCTGGTCGGTGATGGAGTAGGGTGCGTATCCGACTCCGAAGGAGGTGTCGTTGGCGAGGTGTCCGGATGCCTTGTACACTCCGGTGAGGTCGTCGGATCCCATTCCGATCTTGGCGTCGAGGATGATGTCGGAGTCGACGTCGAGGTTGGGGAACGTCTTCACGAGGTAGTCGTGGGCAGCCTTGAGTGCGACGGGCTTGCAGGGCAGGGACTTGAGGTCCTCTCCCTCTCCGACGTGGGTGGTTGCACGTCCGACCAGCAGGATGTATGTGGGATCGACGACGGTTCCTCCCCCGAACCTGGGTGCGGCCTGTCCGGCTGCGATCTGGGTCTCGTCGGTGTTGTGGTGGAGGACGTGTCCGAACTCCTTCTTGTACATCCTACAGAGGGCCTTGGAGACCTCCTCGGCGAGTGCGTCGGAGACGGAGTCGGGGTGTCCGATTCCTTTCCTCTCGACGATCTCGACTTTCTTCATGGGAACGGGGATCTCGTTGAGTCCCTCTACGTAGATGTTCTTGGACATTGATATAACTCCTATAGCGAAGGGGAGCCAATCCTGTGTAGATAAACTATACGGACAAAAATATTCTTATATGAATAGTATTCTACCTTCCCGATATGAAATTTCCACCAGCCTCCGACATCAGGAAGATGAGGAAATCCCTGGATGTCACCCAGACCGAGCTGGCGCATTCCTCCGGGATCAGTCAAAGCACGATCGCGAAGATCGAGAGCGGCAAGATATCCGCCAGCTACGAGACGGTGGTGAAGCTCTTCGACACGTTGGAGAGCATGAAGCACAAGGAGCACAAGGACCTGACAGCGGACGATGTGGCAACCAAATCGGTGATCACGATCCAATCCACGGACCTAGTCCACCAGGCCTCTGACCTCATGAGGACCACGGGATACTCCCAGCTTCCGGTGCTCAAGGGCGAGATACCCGTGGGCAGCATATCCGAGAGGGGGATCTTCGAACTGGTCAGGCAAGGCTACACCATGGAGCAGCTCGGTCAGACCGTCATCTCAAAGGTTATGGACGAATCCTTCCCCGTGGTCTCGGACACCACACCAATAACCGCAGTGACCACACTGATGAGCAACTGCAACGCGGTGCTGGTCTCTAAGAAAGGCAAGATAATCGGTCTCATCACGAACGCGGACATGCTCAAGCTGATGTGACCTTCCGACGTACGGTATCGGACAGAACCTCGAACCAATCCATATCATCGACGACGACCGAATTCGGGAAGATGACACGTGCATCCTCCTCCACTAGGCTGCGGTCGTCGTAACGGTTGCTTACATGGGTAAGAAGGAGCATCCCCACGCCCGCACCCATGGCCACCTCCGCAGCCTGACGCGCGGTGGAATGGAAATGATCGGCCGCCAGACCCGTCTCGGTCGACATGTAGGTCGACTCGTGGACCAATGCGGTGGCGCCCCTGCACCCTTCTATCACCGTGTCGCAGGGCATCGTGTCCCCGGTGTACGCTATCGACGCTCCGGGTGTCTTCGGACCGACCACCATATCGGGTGTGACATCGCCCACTGTCTCCCCATTCTTCAGACGCGCCATGTCAGGACCATCCTTTATGCCGAGGGACAGCGCCTTGGCACGGTCCAGCTTACCGGGCTTGTCCTTCTCCCTGACGATGAATCCGACGGACGGCATCCCGTGCTCGGTCCTGAACGAACGGACGGTCATGTCCCTCACCCTGAACTCCTCGCCGCCCTCCAGCTCCACCACCTCCAACGGATAGATGGTCTCGCCCTCGGTTGCCGTCATCATCATGTCGAGACCCTTGGCGAGTCCCTTGGGCCCGTAGACGGTGAGCGGTTCGGTCCTCCCGGAGAGGCTCATCGTCTGAAGCAATCCGGGGAGTCCGAAGACGTGGTCCCCGTGGAGGTGCGTTATCAGCACCGCCCTGATCTTCATGAACGAGAATGGCGAGATCATCAGCTGACGCTGCGATCCCTCGCCGCAGTCCATGAGGATGATATCGGAGCCGCCCCTCACCGCGATGCAGGACGTGGCCCTGTCGCGGGACGGTACGCTGGCACCTGTTCCTAGGAAGAGCAGCTCCAACATGTTTATACCGGCTCAGTAGAGCTGGTCGATCTCCCTGTCGGTCTTGGTCTCCTTCTTGAACTCCTTGTAGTGCTCCTTGCACAGGTGGACCTGGCGGATGTCGGGGTTCTTCAGCTTCAGGGACGACCTGGAGACCTGCTTGATGTTGAAAGACCTCTCGGCGGTCTTGTCGCATCCGAGGACGTCGCAGACCTCCTCGACGGTGTTGTGTTTAGCCAATGCCATGGTATCGCGATTGACTCCACTTGTTCTTATAATCTGGCTCAGACCGTTCGTGGGAACCGCTCACTGCCTCTCGACCTTGTGAGCAACCTTCCCGGTGGCGATACGGCCCCTCCTGGCCCGCGACCGGCATCCAGTTTATCTAGTTCCACATCCTTGGACCGAAGCATGACAAAGGTATCCCCGTCGATGCTCTCGGCGGATTTCTCGAAGCTCGGACAGGAGCTGGTACGCATCGACGAGGCAGGTGCCGACTGGGCCCATCTTGACGTGATGGACGGCATGTTCGTCCCCAACATTACCTTCGGACCACCCATCATCAAATCCATCAGGAAGTACTCGGACATCCCGTTCGATGCCCACCTGATGATCCAAGACCCCATCCGCTACATCGACGCCTTCGCCGACGCCGGTTGCGACCTCATCACCGTCCACTGCGAGGCCGTCGGTGACATCAAGGGCGCCATGGACAGGATCCATGAGAAGGGACTCAAGGCAGGCATCTCGCTCAATCCCGAGACACCCGTCTCCGACGTGGAACCCTTCCTACCTGATGCGGACCTGGCACTCGTGATGACTGTCCACCCCGGGTTCGGAGGCCAGTCCTTCATCTCCGAATGCGTGCCAAAGATCTCATGGATCTCCGAGTGGGCGGAGGAGAACGGCAGGGAGCTGGAGATCTCGGTGGACGGAGGTGTGAACCCCACGACCGGGAAGCAGTGCACCGACGCCGGGGCCACCGTGCTGGTGGCCGGTTCATCCCTGTTCAAGCTCGACGACATGGCCCCTGCCATCGCCGAGTGGAAGAAGTACGGAAGGTCCCTGTGAGGTGCCCCGATGGGAGTAAACCTATCCCCCATCGTCGAGGCAAGGGAGATCGAACTCTCGGAGCTCCGGGGCAAGACCGTCGCCGTCGACGCCTACAACACGATCTTCCAGTTCCTGTCGATCATCAGACAGCCCGACGGGAAGCCCCTGCAGGACTCCCAGGGCCGTGTGACGTCCCATCTGTCCGGTATCCTCTACCGCACCGCCAACCTAATCGAAGCGGGCATCGAACCTTCGTTCGTTTTCGACGGGAAGCCCAATGAACTGAAATCGGGCACCATCGAGGAGAGGATCGCCCGCAGGGAGAGGGCGAGGGAGGAGTACGAGGCCGCCCTTGCAGAAGGCGACATGAAGAAGGCATTCTCCAAGGCGCAGCAGACGTCCAGGATGACACCCGAGATACTGGAGAGCTCCAAGGAGCTCCTGAGGCTCATGGGGATCCCCGTGGTCCAGGCACCCAGCGACGGAGAGGCCCAGGCCGCCTACATGTGCGGTAAGGGGGATGTCTACGCCGCGGCATCGCAGGATTTCGACTCCATCCTCTTCGGAGCCCCGCTCCTGGTGAGGAACCTGACCATCTCCGGAAGGAGGAAGGTACCCGGGAAGAACATCTACAAGGACGTGAAGACGGAGATCATCGACTCCGGGAAGATGCTGGAGGACCTTGGCGTCACCAGGGAGCAGCTGGTGGATGTGTGCATCCTCATCGGAACCGACTTCAACCCCGGAGTCTCGGGCATCGGTCCGAAGAAGGGACTGAAACTGATCCAGAAGCACGGCGACCTCGAGGGGGTCATCGCAAACACGGACATCACCGTCGATGGCTACGAGGACGTCAGGCAGATCTTCCTGAACGGTCCGAAGTCCGACGACTACTCTGTGAAGACCGGTCAGATGGACCCCGACGGAATCATCGAGCTGATGACCGAGTACGGTTTCTCCGCGGACAGGGTCAACACCGTCATCAACAAGATCGAGGCCGCGCGCAAAGCCGAATCCAACAGGAAGAAGCAGAGGTCCCTGGACGCCTGGTTCTGATCATTCGCGGACCGCGAGCCTCTCCAGGCATATCCCCTCGGAGAGCCTGCGGACGAACACGTCCCTGCAGCGCTTGAACTGCACGAACCTCCTCTCGGCCTGCTCCACATCGCCGTACACCTTCCAGCAGCCGATGGTCCTGCATCCGATCCCCTTGTTCTCGATGTATCCGACCACATCCTCCAGGGGATAATCCAGGAAGACACCCACCTCCGGAGGCATACCGCACTCGGAGAACCTTTCCATGAGCCTCTCCAGCAGTGAATCCGAATCCATCCCATCGTAGCCGTATCCGGAAAGGAACGTGGCCACTCCGGGCCCCCTAATCCTCTGCTCCAACAGCTTAGGACGATAGACATACAGGAGGACGCCACATCCGTCCTCATGGAGCGGGACGATCCTGACACCCCTGTGATGCACCTATCCGAGGACGTCGTCCACGATCTTGGAGAAACCATGGGGGTCGCCCGTGCACACCTTGAACATGCTTCCGCATTTGAGGCCGGCTAAGGTCGGTGAACAGTGCCTCACGATACGCTCCCTCAGCTCGGGGACCGAGGTACCTGCCGCTGCCGCGGGGCATTCCCTGCAAGAACAGGGATCATGGATCAATACGTCGGACTGTCCCCTTGCCGATTCCGAGCGTGTTTCTTCGACCCTCATGGTATTTAGGATATCCTAAACTAATTATTTAAAGTTTAGGAGCTCCTAACTCTCCGCAGATGATAATAATCCCCATAGGATTATGGGTGAACGATGGTCCAGAACTCGCATTTCTCCGATTCCCACCTGCACCTCGTGGAAGAAGGGCATGGGGACAGATACTCCGACCTTGATTCCGCAGATATCCTCATGGCATGCACGGCACGTCCCGACGAATGGGATGTCCAATCGGGGATGACCGACACCCGCATAATCGGCTCCTACGGGGTCCACCCATGGTACTCCGACGAATGGAACGATGATATCAGGGAAAGACTCGTCTCCATCCTGGAAGGAAATGGGAAGGCTCATGTGGGTGAGATCGGCCTCGACTACCAGCGCGGCACCGTGAAGGACCAGATGAAGGCGTTCGAGGACCAGCTGACCATCGCCTCGAACATGGGTAGGATAGCCACCGTGCACATGGTGGGGACCGAGAAGGAGGTCCTGGAATCAGTAAAACTCCGTGGATCAGGGTGTCCCGGGATCATCCTCCACTCCTATGGATCGGACAGCTATCTCAAGCCGTTTTCCGGACTCAACTGCTATTTCTCGATATCACCGCGCATCCTTTCCAGGTCCGATGTCAGGGTGAAGCGTCTTATGGATGCGATACCTGATGAGAGACTGCTCCTGGAGACGGATTCCCCACATGCGGGAAAGGTGTTCACCGGGATGCACGATTTCGCATCCAGATTGGGTGACATCACCGGAAGGGACCCGGAGGAGCTCCTCTCGATCGCGGACTCCAACCTGAAGGGGCTGATCGGATGAGCGACAGACTCGACACGAGGACCAGCATCCTCCTCGGGGACGAGGGGATAGAGAAGCTGAGGAACGCATCCGTCATCCTCTGCGGATGCGGTGCCGTCGGAGGATACGTACTGGAGGGGATGGTGCGTGCCGGGATCGGGAGGATACGCGTCGTGGACGGGGATGTTTTCTCCGGAAGCAATCTGAACAGACAGATCCTCGCCACCACCCAGACCATAGGCAGACCGAAGGCACAGGTCGCCTGCGAAAGGGCCCGCTCGATAAACCCCGACATAGACATCAGTCCGATGGAGCTGCTGGTCTCGGAGGAGACCATCCCGGAGATACTGAGCGGGGGTTTCGACATCCTCGTCGATGCCATAGACACCGTCGGCCACAAGACCGAGCTCCTCAGACATGCCTGCGACATGGGCATCAGGACCTTCTCCTCCATGGGAGCCGCACTCCACATGGACACTCAGAAGGTACGTGTCGCACCCATCATGAAGACGCACACATGCCCCATGGCCGCCATCGTGAGGAAGGGGCTGAGGGGACATGACACCTCGAACATAACCGCCGTGTTCTCCGAGGAACCCCCCATAGCCAAACCGAAGGACAGGGACGACCACGGGAAGAGCGTCCTCGGATCCCTCCCCACCGTCCCCGCGGTGTTCGGGATGACCCTGGCCAACCTGGTCATCGGGGAGATAATCTCGAAAGACTGAACGAATCCCGGAAGCGGTTTTGTCCTACGTCGGACAAGGTGATGTCCGGGGGAGAGAACGGAGGAGTCTCCTCGACGAGAGAGGCCCCTCATCCAACGTCGTCCCCCGGGATTTCATCGACGGGTTCTCGGTCCTCGACGGTATGCCCCTTCCGTTCGGGGTCATGGAGCTGCGTCACGAAGATGACGGTTCCGTAGATTTCATAGTCCGCTACTGCAACGACAGAATGGCCGCCTTCTGAGACAGGGAGAGGGAGGACCTCGTCGGCCTGAGGTTCGACGACCCCCTCTGGAAGGAAGAGTCCGGCTGGCTCACCAACTCCACCGACGTCGCACTGAACGGGGAGACCGGGACGATCGGGAAGCAAGTGAAACGCGTTGGGAAGACGGTGGCGGTCCACTGCTGCCGGCCCCCGGGAGGATACTGCGCCTGCGTGATCGTGGATTCCTGCGATACATGATGCATCCCCGCATAAGGAATCCGGATTAGTGCTACGATTCATCTCATTGGTAACACAAGTTTATATCGGCTTACATCCATCCTAAATTCGACGTCCATATGAAGGAGAAGGTCCACATTTTCTTCCGCAAGCACGGCATCGAGACACCCGAGATCATGTACGTCGTCAGGTCGGACCGCAAAACGGTCGTCCACCTGGAGGACGGAAGGACCGAGGAGAGCTACATCGCCCTGAAGGACATCGTCTCCGTACTGCCGGAAGACGAGTTCCTGCACATCAACAAGGGGACCGTCGTCTCGAAGAGACACATCATCGGCGTGGAGAAGGGCATATACCTTATGTCGGACGGGACCAGCTTCCAGGGACGCATGCGCACGCCGGGCGAGCACACCCGCAACGGGATGATGGTCAGCAGCTTCAGGGACAGGCGCAAGACGCTCTACACGGACCGCCCCGCGGAATGCTTCACCATCATGGACCAGCTCCCCCTGGCGTTCATGGTGATCGAACTGGTGCACGAGGACGCTGAAACGATGAGGCTCTACATCCGCTTCTGCAACAGGGAGGCGGGCAAGGTCCTCGGAGTGGATCCGGGACTCGTGGTGGATGAGCCTCTGAGGAAGATCTTCCCGTTCATCAGCAACAACCTCGTCATCAAGATAGGTGACATAGCGGCCAACGGAGGGTGCAAGGACATGGTCGTCCGCGACTCCCGCATCAGGAGCGACCTGTTCGTCAGATGCTTCCAGACCCGCATGGACTTCTGCGCTGTCGCCATAACCGATATGGAAACGGTCAGGGACGCGGACAGGATCTGAGATCCCCCGGGCATCGTCGACATACCACCTGATTCTACTTCCCGCGCATATGTTTATATGGAACCGCGGGATGGTCGCCCGTTCAGGGAAAGATAACACCTGATATCAGAGGGACAGCGATGATAAAGCAGATCCGTGCCAATTATGACGCCAAGAGCATCGAGAAGGAGATCCAGGAGTACTGGAGATCCGAGAACGCCTATGAGAAGACCAAGGAACTGAGGTCACAGGGCGAGAACTTCTACTTCGTCGACGGACCGCCCTACACCACCGGTGCCATCCACCTGGGAACGGCCATGAACAAGACCGTCAAGGACATCTTCATCAGGTACTGGAGGATGAACGGATACAACGTCCGCGACCAGCCCGGTTTCGACATGCACGGACTCCCCATCGAGGTCAAGGTCGAGAAGAACATCGGAGTCCACTCCAAGAAGGACATCGAGGAGCTCGGTATCGACAAGTTCATCACCACATGCAAGGAGTTCGCACTCGGGCTCCACGCCGACATGACCGAGCAGTTCAAGCAGCTCGGTGTCTGGATGGACTGGGACCACCCGTATCAGACGATCAAACTGGATTACATCGAGTCCGCATGGTGGACCCTCCAGAGAGCCTACGAGAAGAACCTCCTGAAACCCGCAAGCAGGGTCGTCACCTGGTGCCCCAGGTGTGAGACCGCCCTCGCCGAGGCGGAGATCGAGTACTGGGACGAGACCGACCCCTCCATCATGGTCAGGTTCCCCCTGAAGGACGGTTCCGC
>CALYUZ010000008.1 GCA_945492685.1 uncultured Methanomassiliicoccaceae archaeon
AGGATGGGGACGTGCTCGTCCATCCTGTGGGAGCCTGCGTTGGTGAAGACCGCGACACCGGCCTCGGCGAGCTCGGTCTCGGTGGGACCGGCCAGGTCGGAGGGGATTCCGCTGAATGCGACCCTGCAGTTCTTGGCGATCTTCTTGATGTCCATGGTCTCGATCTTCCTGTCCATGGTCTCATCGAGGTAGACGTGGTCCCTGACCTTGAGGACGTCTCCGAGTCTCTTTCCCTCGGACCTCTCGGATGCGTACAGTCCCTCGATCTCGAAATACGGGTGGTCCTCGAGCATCTGAATGAATCTCTGACCGATCATTCCGGTTGCTCCGAGAACTGCTACACTGATCTTGCTCATTTGGGATACCCCTTTAACGGGCCGTCATAATGCGCGTGCATTATAAAGGATGCGCAGAGAAGATATGACGTTCAGGGCGACTCCATGTGGTTGATCATGCTGGCCAGATAACCGGCCCCGAACCCGTTGTCTATGTTCACCACACCGACACCGCTGGCACAGGAGTTCAGCATGGTCAGGAGAGCCGAGAGTCCACCGAATGATGCGCCGTATCCCACGCTGGTGGGGACGGCTATCACCGGACAGTCGGCCATGCCCCCGACGACACTCGCCAGGGCACCCTCCATCCCCGCGACGGCGATGATGGCACGAGACGTCATGATGTCCTCGGAATGGGAGAGTAGCCTGTGTATGCCGGCGACCCCTGCATCGTAGACCCTGACGACCCTGTTACCCAGAAGCTCGGCGGTGACCGCTGCCTCCTCCGCCACGGGGATGTCGCTGGTGCCTGCGGTGATGACTGTGACCTTGCCGACGGGTTCGCCCGATGGGTGTTCACCTATCACCCCGATACGGCTGATTGGATCGTAATCGATGGGGATGTCCTCCGAAACCGAATCCGCCTTCTCCCTGTCGAGACGGGTGACCATCACCGTCTCCACGCCCCTGTCCAGCATCACCCGTGCTATGGACACGATCTGCTCCGGGGACTTCCCAGCACCGTAGATGACCTCGGGGATACCCTGGCGGATGCCGCGATGGAGGTCGACCTTCGCGAAACCGAGGTCCTCGAAGGGTTCCAGCCTGAGCTGGAGCATCGCATCGTCGACCGAGAGCCTTCCCCCGGCCAGGTCCTCCAGGATCGCCCTGGTCCTGTCCCTGTCCATCTCCGTATCGGCGAGGGGATTGGTCGGACCGTATAAACATTGGTGCCCGTCCTTCCGATAAAAACGGCACTTCAACCGATATTTATCGCTTTCCGAGCCGTTATTATCGTTGCCGAGGGTTATATTCCCGAAGAGGTGACGGTGATTGTTATCCGACCAACCGTCCGATATTGTTCCGAAATCACCCGTATCCGCCGCATCCCGCTCTTATATGTGACATTCGGGTCGTCCTAACATGGAAGAAGCATGGTTGTTCCTGATAGCCGCCTGCATCCTCGAACCGATATGGGTGGTGTGTCTGGAGAGGTCGGACAACTTCAGGAGACCGGCATGGGCGGTGGCCACGGTCATAGCGGTGCTGTCCTGCCTCTACCTCCTGTCGATCGCGGTCACATCGATAGGTCCCGGGGTGGCGTACAGCATCCTCGCCGGCATAGGTGCGGTGGGCGCGGTGATCGCCGGGATCGTCCTCTACAAGGAGAAGATGAACATCAGGAAGATGGCATACATCTCGCTGATAGTGGTGGGTGTCATAGGTGTCCGTCTGACGTCGGGAGGGATCCGATGTCGATCAAGGATGACAAGAGGATCGGATGGATCGTCATCATAATCGGAGGTGTGTTCCAGGTCGGCTGGTCCGTCGGTCTGGATTACACAAACGGCATGACGGACCTGTTCTGGGCTGCGGTGGTGCTCATCTCCCTCCGGATGAGCATGCTGTGCCTGTCGATCCCGATGAGGTCCGGCATCAACATGAGCACAGCATACGCCGTATGGGTGGGACTCGGAGTTGTCCTCACGATCATCACATCAGCGTTGCTGGGGATAGAGGCCGTCACCGTCGGGATGGCGGTGTTCATGGCGGTGATACTGGCCGGAGTGATCGGACTGAAGTTGGAATCCTGAGAAAATGGGAAAACCGTTTACCCGTCACCGGGATCACTCGAAGAAGTGCTTCTGGCGCTCCTTGGAGATGTGGAGTATGACCTCGGCGATCTGCCTGGCCTCGTCCTCGGAGAGACTGACCTCCTCGCAGAGCTCATGGTACCTGTCGATGACCTCGCGCTCCTTGTCGGAGTCCCAATAACCCTCTGAAGAAACCTTCTTGGCCTTGGCGAGCTCGTCGGCTATCTCCATGCGGGTGGCGATAAGATCGATGATCTCCTCATCAATGGCTTCGATCTGCGATCTCAGTTCTTCGGTCTTGGGCATCAAACACACCGACACTGCCATTCCATTCTAGTATTAAAATAGATGAGTGCATAACCCATTTTTATCTCAATCGATTGAAAAATAGGATTCTACTGTATGGAACTAGGTAATGAACGATTATGTTTATCTATGTTCGTTTTGATACACCCTTCCATGGAGAACATGGACAGATACTTCCAAGGCTTCCCCTCACAGGAGAAGGTCGCCCGCATTCTGATGAAGTATGGGATCCGCGTAAAGAACGGCGAGGCCTTCTGCGGTGACATAGGTCAGAGCGATTCCGCCATCGGCCGTGCCGCAGGAGTGGACCGCAGGGTCGTCAGGGCCACGCTGGAACGCATCTCCAAGACACCCGAACTGGATGCCGTGTTCTCCAAGCTGCAGTCGATGCTGTCCATGATCGACCTCGCACCGGAGATCGGCTGTTCGTCAATGGTCATAGTCCCGACGGACGCGACCATGCCGGGAATCCTGGCGGACATCACCGCAACCCTGTACGAATCGGGCGTGTCCGTCAGGCAGGTTTTCGTCGACGACTCCGGCGATAGGGAGAAATCGGTCCTGTCCGTCGTCGTGGACGGTAGGATCCCGCCCGAGGTCATCCCCAGGCTGAAATCCTGCCGCGGAGTCGCCAGCATCATCATCAAATGACGCGGACCTTGAGTTCGGAGGTCTTCAGAACCTTCTTGGGACAGACGCCCTCGCATCTCCTGCAAGCGGTTCCGGCACACCTGTCGGACTGTATCTCGGCCTTGTAAGCGGATACGCCGTCGGCCTTGATGTCCAATGCCTTCTCGGGGCACTCCTTCACGCACTTCCTGCATCCGATGCATCCCTCCACGATACCATCGAGAATGGTTCCGGACTTGATGATATGGACCTTGCAGTTCTCGGTGTCGGGAAGGTCCCTGACGGCGAGACGGGTGACATTCACATCATCAGGATCGGGGAGCTCGGGCAGGATGGGGATGTTGTAGATCTCCAGCATGGGGTTGTACTGGTCCATGGGCATGCTGCTGCACCAGAGGGAGTACTCGATCGAATAGAGGTTCTTGAACGTCTCCGAGGTGGCGAACATACAGTGTGTCGCACGGAGCTTCTTGGCGAACTCCCTCAGATCGTCCATGGAGATCTCACCGAAGATGAGCTTCCTGGCCATTCCGATGGATGTGTTCCCGAACTGGATGATCTCCCTCGCACCGGGAGTGACCATTCCGACCTCCATGGCCTTCTTGGCGTCCACGTAGAGACCGGATGCACCGGACATGTACGCCTTCCTGACATCGTCAACCCACAGACCGGCCTCGCTGAGGAGCGTGAGGAATCCGGCACGGAGTGCACCGATGGCCTTTCCGGCCTCCTCCACGTCCTTGGATGTGATGGTGATGCCGTCCTGAAGATGGAGCAATCCGTCGGCGGTCTCGATCTTGGGAGGCACGATGATCCCTGCCTTCATACCGTTGGCCAATGCGGCGATGACACCGGTTCCGGTGATACCTATGGCCTTTCCGTGCATGGGCCCCTCCTCGACGACGTTTCCGGTCAGGGGGTCGATGAGGTCTCCGGGCTGGGGGGCGATGGTGTCATCCAGGACATAGCATCTCCATCCCTTGTCGGTGATCTCCACCTCGCTGAGCGCACCGGGTGCGGCGAGCATACCTCTCTCGATCTCCTGTCCCTCGAGGGCGGGTCCGGCGGCAGCCGATCCCGTGTAGACGTTGCCGTCCTTCACGAGGGCCATCTCCGCGTTGGTACCGTAATCCACAACGATGCAGGGCTCCTTCTCATCCAGGATATCGGTCATGAGCATCATGGCGATGGCATCCGCACCGATCTCGTGGGTGACCGCAGGCGGGATGTACACCTTGGCGTCGGGCATGCCGACCAATCCGATAGACTCCGCGCTGACGATGTCCCCGAGCCTGGGGGGCGACACGACTCCCAGGGACTTCACCATGTTCTTCCCGGCGTAGGCCAGGTCTCTGATCTCTATGTTCTGGAAGAGGGACAGCTGGAACGGGTTACCGCAGACGGCCACGTCGGTGACCTTCGACAGGTCTATGGCCAGCTCCTTGAACAGGTTGTTGATGGCACCGATCATGAGTCCGTTCGCCACGTCCTCTCCGGACTTCATGGCGAAGTTCACATGGTCGATGACGTTCATGCCCGGGATCGGATGACGCTCGGTGACCGCCGTAGCGATCGTTTTCTTCGTTTCGATGTCGATTGCCTGACAGCGGAATCCGCTGGTTCCCAGGTCCAATGCAATACCGTAGCTCATTTCCTATTCCTCCTTGTCACAGCGAGTATTTCGCGCTGTTGACCGCCATTACGGCTGTTCCGATCTCCAGAGGGTCATGGATGATCGCCCTTGCCTTTCTCCTGCCCTCCTCGTCGAAGTAATGTGGGACACCGGGTGTGGAGAAGATCGCACCTTCCGCGATCCTGTCTCCGGAGAATATCGCCGGTGCCGCGTTTAGCACCAATTTGTGTTTCGACAGTGCATCGTCGACGTCCTCCAGTGCCTTCGCACCATATGCGTCTTCGAGTGCTTTAGCCTTGGGATACACTATGTCGGTGACGCTGACGTTGGCCCCCATCTCCATGAGGATCCTCACGGCCCAGCTGCCGACGTATCCCGCACCGATCACCAGGACGTCCTTCCCCTGGAGTCCTCCCGCGGCGTTCTTCAATGCCACGGAGTAGCCCATCGCCGTTCCCCAGGAGTTGTCGGTCTGTCTGTTCGTCTTCGTGTTGTAGGCAACGAACTTGTTGTCATCGGCCATCATTATCAGGTCGACACCGTCATCCACGGCCTCGGCGAACCCGTTGACATCGGTGCCCTCGGTCACATGGCTGTCCATGCCGAGACGTCTCACGATGGCATCCACGGACGCGGAGAATCCGCTGATCACACCCAGTCCCGATGTGATGGGGACCACGCCGACCCTGAATCCCGAGAGGTCCATGTCGTCGACGTCGAAACCGGCGGCCTCCAAGGCTATCCCCTTCACGGTCTTGCCGGTCATCTTCAGGAGTCTCGAATCGAGGTCGATCTTGTCATCTGGGACCCCCTCGATGAGGTCCGGTGTAAGTCTTGTCATCATACCACCTCCGGGGACCCGTCGACGAACTCCTCGATGGAGCATTCGTCGAGTATCCTCCGTATCTCTGAATCGCATCTGGCGTCGACCTCGGCCTCCGTCCTTCCGGAGGTTATCAGCGTCGCCCTCCACTCGGACTTCCCGGGTTCGTAATCCGTGATGGCGTCGTCGGAACCGAAGAATCCCTTCACGAGACGGGGGTTGCGGACGTGTCCGAACTCCTTCTCGCCGCATGCGCGGAGCACACCGTCCTTCATCACGACGTGCCTGTAGACGGATGACCCGTCGCCTCTCGCACGGCCCGTCTCCTTTCCGAGGGCTGTGAACATGAGCTCCTCCAGGAGGTTCACGCCTGTGGCAGCCTGTATCGCAGCGGGGGTCTGGCTCGGGATCCTGGCATCGATCTCCAGGACCCTCAGACCCTTCGGCGTGAGGATGGCCTCCACATCCATCAGTGCGGACAGCCCCATGCTCTCCGCCACATCCCTTCCGATCCTGCCGAAGAGTTCGTCATCCTCGGGGGACATGATGTCGGGGTTGCAACGGACCATCTTGCAGTCGTAGTTGGTATCGAGGACGACCTCCGTGGTCACGAAGGACCTGGCGGTGGTGCCGTTCCCGATCACCTCGATGGACACGCTCTTCCCGTGGACGAACTCCTGTATCACCGGCTCGTCGTTCAGGGAACGGACCACATCCAACCCCCTGTCGACCTCATCCTGGTCGAATGCGACTGACACGCCTATGCTCCCGCTCTGGGAGGATGGCTTCACAATGACCGGGAACCCGCACTCGGGCCACTTGCCCGGAAGCGGTACGCCGACGGACTCCATGATCTCGTTGGACCTGTTCTTGGAGCATGATGTCTCATAGGAATGCATGTCGAAAAGAAGCGGGATATCGGAATCCCTCAACATCCCGTCCAGACAGTGCAGGAGGTCGAGCTCCTCACAGGCGGGTATGACCGCGTCGCATCCCTCGAATATGCCCATGGCGGACTCGGGATCCTTCGTTGGGTCCAGGACGAACGGGTCGTCACATATGGACAGTGCGGGCGCATCGGCCTTCCTGTCGAGAACAACGGTTTCGATCCCAGCCTTATTGGCCAGGTATACTGCCTCCATGCCCTGCAGGGCACCTCCGACTATCGCCAACCTCATCCTACTCACACTCCACCCTCTTGGGTCTGTGGGCATCGAGGAACGCAACGTACTCGGAACCGGAGGCATGGCGGTAGCCCATCTCCTCCAGCATCTCGTACACGTGCTCGACGGAACGGTTTCCGTTCTCTATGTCCAATTCGTGCTGTGCGACACCGGCCAGGTTCTGGTTGGGTGGAACAATGGACGTTATGACATTGGCGCCTGCGGCGATCCTAGTCTTCAGTCCGGCGATACCCTCGACATCGAGACTGCACGGGATCAGCTTGTCGTGATAGAGGATCCTCATGACCGCGATGGCCTTCAGCTCCTCTGTGGAATCGTATGGGGTGACGAACTGCATGGGCGTCCCCTCCTGCGGGACGAAGGTCATGGCACGGACCTGCTCACATCCCAGGCTTCCCATCTCCACGATGGTCTCGGCCCTGTCGCGGATGTTCTCGCCGAGTCCGATCATCATCCCGTCCTCCGCCAGGAGACCGGCCTCCCTGGCCCAGATCTTCTGGTTCCTGCGGTCGTCGAAGCTCTGATCCAACCTCAATGATTCGAAGAGCGGTCTGTTGTACGTCTCCTGATAGCATGCGTACCAATCGGCACCCGCGTCCCTGACCTCCGTGAACATCTCCCTGGGCAATGCGCCGGGGGATGCCATGATGCTGATGTCCACATCGTCACGTACGGAGGATATGATATCGAGGAGTCCGCTGTAGCCGTCAGCGTACATCTTCGGATCCTCGCCCATGGTCAGATCGGCGAGGTTGATCCCGGCATCCTTCAATCCCCCTGCGAGCTGCACGATCTCCTCCTTCGACTTCCTGTATCTGTCGATGGCGTGGTTGGAGCTCCTGTAGTAGCAGAAGGTACAGTTGTTCTTGCAGTAGGTGGAGAAGTAGACGAACCCGTAGGTGAAGATCTTCCTCCCGAACTCCCTGTCCCTGACCCTCCTGGCGGCGGAGAACAGCTGCTCCAAGTCCGCTGGGTCGGTGATGGACATGAGCTCCTGGACATCGTCCACGCTCACGTCCCGGCCGTTCTCGGCCCTGTCTATGATGTCTGCGATCATGATGATGCCTCAATCGATCTTGTAACCGTCCAGATACGTGATGCTCTTCCCGGTCTTGCGGACACTGCTCTTCTTGTTCGCGAGCATGAGGAGACGCTCCAATCCGAATCCGACACCGGACCATGGCTCGTGGATGTCGTGTGCGGCATCGAGGACATGGGGGCCCACCGCTCCGGATGCGACCTCCATCCCATCTACCTCCACATCGAGGGTCTCCTTGTAGACGTCCGACTCCTCGCGCACCAGCTCGTACTCCAGTCCGGCGGAGGTCATGACGTCGTCGATGTAATCCTTCAGGCACTCCACCGCATCCCCATCGGGACCCAGGTCCACAAGGTTCAGCATGGTGAACTCCTCCAGGTGCCTGCTGCTCTTGGACTCCTTCCTGAAACATGAACCGATCTCGAAGATCCTGACCGGTCCGTCGGTGTGGTCCCTGAGCTTCCTCATGACCACGTAGAGATTGGGGGCGAGCATGGGCCTGAGACACCTCTTCTCATCGATGAAGAACACCTGCTTGTACAGGGGATGATCGGGAGTGATGGTCATCTTAGACAGTGCCGCCGTCGAGATGATTATGGGTGTGCGGACCTCGATGAATCCGCGTGCGATGAGCTTCTCGGCTATCCTGGCCTCCAGTGCGGCCAGGTCGTGCCTCCTCGGCTCCCTGATCAGGAGCTTGATGCCCTGGTCGTTCGCAGATTCGGTCTTGGACATCTCTTTGGAGAACTGCCTGTCCCTGTCGGCGGCATCGTCGAACTCCATGTCCGACCAGTCCCTGTCTCCATACTCCATTAAATGCTGAATCTGCGGATCCGTGAATTTGATACCCATTTGCTCACCGAAATGACAATGGCGAAAGGCCGGGGTGTCGATCCCCGCTGGCTAGGTTTTAGAGACCCGCTGGTCGCCGGACCGCCCTCCACTGGAGAAAATTGACGAATCATTGTTATTAATAGATTGTCTGTCTTATCATTATGAAATATCTTCTTTTTAATTATTTGCAATGCAAACCAGACTTTTTTCGTATATTCGGAATAATAATATATTGATAGTATCATCATTTTAAGAAATAATTAAATAGTAGTCTTCAGCGATGCTCTTGTTGGAATAGAATAGATTAAATATTATATTCAAAAACACACCTAAATAATCCATTTCTTCAAAAACAAATATTTAATATTTTCTTTAATAAAAAATCAACATAGCCTCGTTAAAGACGGGTGATACAGAGCAGAAAACAGGTCGATGGGACTCAGAACCCAAGACCGCAATCTGAGAGCACATTGAGCGCATCGTCATAGACCTGCAGGTACTCATCAGAGGGGGTGACGTCATCCACATCGTAGCAATCCTGGAACCTCTTCCCGATCGGCGCATCGATGAACTTGGACTCATAGCGGGAGATGAGCTTGTCCAGGATCTCGTTGACCTCGGGTATGCTCATTCCACAGGTCGCCGATGCGGCCTCGCCCATGATCCTCGCCTCCATGCCGGTGGTCCTGTCCTGGGAAACTCCCTTTGCGGCAGCGGATCCCGAGAGGAGCTCCCTTCCGGATGCCGTGTCGGTTATGGCCTGTGCAGCGGTCTCCAGGAGACACATCTCCGTACATGGACCTGCCAGCGTGTAGTACTGGTTCGCCAGGAGGAGGTCGGTGTTCAGGTCCAATGCCACTGCGGCATGGGCCGCTATCTGGAGGGGCTCCCTGGTCGTAGTGGTACCCCATCTGATATGGATCGGACCGTCCAGATGGATATCGCTGTTGAATATGGCGAATGATGCGATCATGGTGGCCACATCGCAGATCGCGGTCTCCTCCACACCTCCGATGTATCCTCCGAATATCGGCATCTGCTCCATCATGATTATATCACCGGATGCATGCCAGCCGGCTATCATGTTGAGACCGGACATGTCGATCTTCATCTCGTTGAGCTGGGAGCACTCGTGGGAATCGTAGTTCCTCAGCCCCCACTCGCCAAGACCGGATGACAGACGTCCCGCGGCGGACAGCGGGGTCTCGGGTCCCTATATGCCCATACCGGGCCTTCCGGCCATGGTTGTGGCCTCGCGGACCAACCTTATCTCCGCCATGGTGGCCTTGATCTCCCAGGGGGAGTTGGTGGTGGCCGGATGACCGTTGACGGTGTTCAGGACACCGCTTACGATGGTGTCCACCATGGGTTCCTGGGCATAGGACTCGATCATCGCGGTGAAGACGTCCTCGGAGACGGGTGCCCCGGTGGGACCTCCCTGAATGACGGGTTTCCTGGTGGAGTTCCCCCTGCGTGCCTTGCATTTGCATTTGTCCTTGCCGTGTCCGAGGGTGAGCTTCTTGGGGGCCATCTTGATACCCTCGTAGATCTCGTCCTCGTCGATCATCATGGCCCTGCCGAGATCGGTGTTGTATATACCGGTGGTCAGGAGCATGTCCACACCGGCCAGGAAAAGCCTGTCGGCCAGGTCCGGGTCGTCCGGGATGATGTCGCTGCCGAAGTTGATGTCATAGCGTTCCTTCATCATGGCGGCATTGCCGGGGATCACATGGTAATCCCAATCGCTCTCGCTCATCTTCACGCCCTCGACGAAACGGTCGTAGGCCTCGAACACATCCACATATCTGCGGGCAACCATCTGATCACTCGTTGTTAATTCCTGGTATTTTCCTGAGATGATTATAATCCTTGTCGAGAGGAGGCCCTGCCTAGAGGAGGAAAATGCTTGAAAAATCAGAAGGCAGGGCCAAGCCTCCCGCCGTACACCGGATGCAGCACGGCGGGAAGCGGAGATGACGGTGTGTCGTCCGTCACCCCCTTAATCTGTTTGTTGGATAGTTTCAGTACTTGAAGTCCAGTCCGAGGTCGGTCAGGGTCTGGATGGACTTGTCGTAGATCTCGAGGTACTCCTTGGTGGGCCTGACTGTGGTCACGTCGTAGCACTCCTGGAAGGTCTTTCCGGCGGGTGCGTCGGTGTAGTGGGCCTCATACAGCGGGATGAGCTTGTTCAGGACCTCGTTGACATCGGAGATCTTCATTCCCGCGGTTGCGATTGCGGCCTCTCCCATGACCCTGGCCTCCATTCCGGTGGTCTTGTCCTCGACAACTCCCTTTGCCGCTGCGGATCCGGAGAGGAGCTCCCTTCCGGATGCGGTGTCGGTGATGGCCTGAGCCGCGGTCTCGAGGAGACACATCTCCGTGCAGGGTCCTGCGACGGGGTAGTACTGGTTGGCGAGCAGCAGGTCGGTGTTGGCATCGATGGCCGCTGCGGCGTGTGCTGCAACCTGCAGGGTTCCCCTTGCCATGGTGGTTCCCCACCTGATGTGGATGGGTCCGT
>CALYUZ010000009.1 GCA_945492685.1 uncultured Methanomassiliicoccaceae archaeon
TGGTGAGGAACGCACCGAAACTCTGTCCGGCGGCACCCACGAAGGTTATGTCCAGGGTGTCATCCTTCAGATCGGCTTCCCTGCGGACGATCTCTCCGGACAGCATCACTCCGACGGAACGGTCCACGTTGGTGAGCCTGTAGACCTGCTCGGTCCTCCTGCCGGTCCTGATCGCCTCCCCGCAATCCTCCAGGATCCTCCTGTCGAACACACGGGCGAGTATGTCAGTCTGACCGGATGCGATCCTCCTGTCACCGTCGAGGGTGACCTGGAGCGGCTTCAGGTCCATGTGGGACGGCTTCCCCTCCCTCGGCTTGATGTCTATCAGATCGGCACGTCCGACGATCTCGTCCAGGGTCCTGAATCCCATGCGGGACAGGATCGCCCTGACGTCCTCGGCCATGAACCTCCAGTATCTGATGACCTCGTCGGCGTTGGACTTGAACTTGGCCCTCCTCTCGGGATCCTGGGTGGCGATACCCACGGGACAGGTGTTGGTGTGGCATTTGCGGCACATGACGCATCCCATGGCGACCATGGGGGATGTGGCGAAACCAAACTCCTCTGCTCCCAGCAGGGCTCCTATGACCACATCCCTGGCAGTCTTCATCTGACCGTCCACCTGCAGACGGACACGTCCGCGCAGACCGTTGATCATGAGCGTCTGCTGCACCTCGGCCAATCCGGTCTCCCAAGGGGATCCGGCATACCTTATGGAGGATAGCGGACTTGCACCGGTTCCACCGTCTCCGGAGGAAATGAGGATCATGTCGGCACCGGCCTTGGCGACACCGGCGGCGACCGTTCCCACTCCGGCCTCGGAGACCAGCTTCACGCTGATGCGTGCGGTGGGGTTTATGCACTTGAGGTCGAAGATCAGCTGCTTCAGATCCTCGATGGAATAGATATCATGGTGCGGAGGAGGCGAGATCAGGGTGATCCCCGGCAATGTGTGCCTTGTGGCCGCGATGACGGCATCCACCTTGAATCCCATCAGCTGGCCTCCCTCTCCGGGCTTGGCACCCTGGGCGACCTTGATCTGCAACTCGTCTGCGTTCACTAGGTACTCGGCGGTGACACCGAACCTTCCGGATGCCACCTGCTTCACGGCGGACCTCAGGTTCCTGCCATCAGGCTGCACCTTGAATCTGACGGGATCCTCCCCACCCTCCCCGGTGTTGCTCTGGGAGCCGATCCTGTTCATCGCCTCCGCAAGACACTCGTGTGACTCCTTGCTGATGGCACCGAAGGATATCGCGCCCGCCACGAACCTCCTCATGATGGATTCAGCGGATTCCACCTCGTCCAACGGGACCGGGGTACCCTCCTTGACGTCCAGCAGGTCACGGATGAAGAAGTTCCCGTTGTCCTCGATCTCGGCGAAGCGGTGGTACTCCTCGGCACTGTCCTCACGGACCGCGGCATGGAGGGCCTTGATGGACTCGGGGGTCCAGCAGTGCCTCTCCCCGTCCTTCCTGTAGGAGTATATTCCGGAATCGACGGTGAGCGGGTCCTCATCGGATGATACGGCGGCCTCGTGTATGCGGAGGTACTCCTGGGCGATGTCATCCAATCCTATACCGCAGACCTTTGACGAGGTGTCGCCGAAGTACTTCGAAGCGACTCCGCGGTCGATACCGACGGCCTCGAAGAGCCTGGAACCGCGATAGGACCTGATGGTGGCTATACCCATCTTGGACATGATCTTCAGAAGACCCTTGTCGGTAGCCTTGAGGTAGTTGTGCTCAGCGGTGTCGGCATCCATGCGGATCCTGCCCTTGGAAACCAGGTCCTCGATGACAGCGAGGGCCATGTAAGGGTTGACCGCGTTGGCACCGTAGCCGATGAGCAGTGCGAAATGCATGGTCTCCCTGGGTTCACCCGATTCCACGACCAATGCGGTCTGGATCCTCTTCCTGCAGGAGATCAGATACTGATGCACCGCGGAAAGGGCCAGGAGACTAGGCATCGGGACCTCCCCCTCGGGAACGTCCCTGTCTGAAAGTATGATGTATGCGGCACCGGCGTCCACGGCGGCCTCGGCCTTGGCGCACAGGAGGTCCAATGCGGACTCCAGCACACCGGGCTCGGAGGATGCCCTGAAGGTCGTCGGGATGGTGACTGCGGTGAATCCCCTGTAACGGAGGTTCTTGAGCAGGTCCAGCTCCCTGTTGGTGATGACGGGATGCCTCGCCTTCACGACCTTGCAGTGCTTGGGTGTGGGGTCCAGGATGTTCTGGTGGACCGATCCGATGTATCCCATGGTGGACATGACCAGCTCCTCCCTGATCGGGTCGATCGGGGGGTTGGTGACCTGCGCGAACTGCTGGCGGAAGTAGTTGAACAACGTCTGGGGACGGTCGGACATGATGGCCAACGGGACGTCGAATCCCGTGGATCCCGTACCCTCCTTCCCCTGGACGGCCATGGGCTCGATGATCCTGTCCACGTCCTCGGCGGAATAGGAGAACTGCCTGAGACGGGAGGTGTAGGAATCGATGGTGCGGCCGACCTGCCTTCCCGATGACAGGCTGTCGAGGTCCAGACGGTTCTTCTCGAGCCAGTCACGGTAGGGGTACATGGATGCGAAGCGGGCCTTGATGTCGCTGTCGCGGATGACCCTGCCCTCCGTGGTGTCGATCATGATCATCTTCCCGGGCTTGAGGCGTCCGGTCTCGACCATGTGCGACTCCTCCAGGGGGATCACACCCGCCTCGGAGGCGAGGATCATCATGCCGTCGTCGGTGACGCAGTACCTGGCGGGACGGAGACCGTTCCTGTCGAGCATGCCTCCGGCACACCTCCCGTCCGTGAATAGCACGGCTGCGGGGCCATCCCAAGGCTCCATCAGGATGGAGTGGTACTCGTAATAGGCCTTGAGACTGTCCGGGATGGGGTTCTTGTCGTTCCATGACTCCGGGATCATGATGGAGAGCGCGTTGGGCATCTCCTTCCCCGACATGGTCAGGAACTCGAATACGTTGTCCAGAGTGGCGCTGTCGCTCATCCCCGGTTGCATGATGGGACAGATGGACTGTATGTCCGGCAGGAGCTCGGACTCCATGACGCTCTCGCGGGCCTGCATCCAGGACCTGTTGGCACGTATGGTGTTGATCTCACCGTTGTGGCAGAGCATCCTGAAGGGCTGGGCGAGCTTCCATGCAGGGAGGGTGTTGGTGCTGAACCTGGAGTGGACCATGGCGATGGCGGAGTCGAAATCCGGGTCGGAGAGGTCCAGGTAGTAGTCCCTGAGCTGTTCCGGCGTGAGCATCCCCTTGTACACCATGCACCTGGTGGACAGGCTGCATATGTAGAACTGGTCCGCGGATGCGGATCCGGAGGCGGCGATGCGGTTGCTGACCTGCTTCCTGACCCTGTAGAGCTTGTGCTCCAGGACCTCGGGGCTGTCGTAGGATGTGACGAACACCTGCAGGATCCTGGGCTCTCCCTCGAGGGCCATGGGCCCTGGGACCGAATGGTCCACGGGGACATCCCTCTCGGCGATTATGTACAGAGCATTCTCTGCGCAGACCTCCCTGAAGAGAGCCATGCACCTCTCGGCGCAGGACTCCTCCCGGGGAAGGAAGAAGAGTCCGGTCCCGTACCTTCCGGCCTCGGGAACCGGTATCCTCAGTTTCCTGATGAACTCATGGGGGATCTGGACGAGGATTCCCGAACCGTCTCCGGTCCTGCCGTCCCCGTTCTCGGCACCCCTGTGGGCCATGTTCTCCAGCAGCTGGAGACCGTACTCCACGATGCGGTGCTCCTTCCTGCCGTCTATGTTGACGGCCATCCCCACCCCGCAGGCGTCATGCTCGTAGGATGGGTCGTAAAGACCTATGGATCCCCCGTTCATCATAACCCTCAGCGGATGAAGAGCAGCTCGCGGTACTTGGGCAGAGGCCACATGTCGTCGTCCACGATCATCTCGAGGGCATCGACGTGCTCCCTGATCTTCTCCAGGTAGGGGATGACCTTGTCGTGGAATCCGATGGCCTTGGTGCGCTCGCACTCGCATGCGCACACCTCGTCACAGACCTTCTCCATCTCGATGGCGAGTGCACGGGCCTCGCTGGTGTGGACCGCGATGTCCTTGATGATCTGGATCTCTCCGGCTGCAACCTGCTCGTACTCTGCGGGAGAGAAGATCTCCTTCATCTTCGAGACGTTGTCAAGGAGGATGGACTGGTACCTGGTGGCCACGGGCAGGATGTGGTTGGCGGTGAGGTCGGCGAGGACCCTGACTTCGATCTCGATCTTCTTGCAGTAGATCTCCCAGTTGATCTCGGTCCTGGCCTTGAGCTCCACATCGGTCATGACGTTGGTGTCCTTGTAGATCTCGATGGTCTGGGGGGAGACGAACGCATCGTACACGAGGGGTGCGCTGGTCTCGCAGTCCAGTCCGCGCTTGGCCGCCTCGACCTTCCACTCATCGGAGTAACCGTTTCCGTCGAAGCAGACCTTCTGGCATGCCCTGTAGGTCTCACGGGTCTCGTCCAGGACGGCCTGCATAACGGGTGTTCCCGCTGCGATCCTCTTGTCGACGGCCTCCTTGAACCTCTCCAGCTGGTATGCCGTGATGGTGTTGAGGACGGTGATGGCGGAAGCGCAGTTGGCGGAGGATCCGACGGCCCTGAACTCGAACCTGTTACCGGTGAACGCGAACGGGGAGGTCCTGTTCCTGTCGGTGTTGTCGATCAGGAGCTGGGGGATCTGAGGGATTCCGAGGCTGTATCCGCTCTTTCCGCTGATCTTGACCATGTCCTTGGAGTTCAGGAGCTCGTTGAAAGCTGTGGTGACCTGGGTTCCCAGGAAGGACGAGATGATCGCGGGGGGTGCCTCGTTGGCTCCGAGCCTGTGGGCGTTGGAGGCGGTCAGGACGCATGCCTTGAGCAGTGCGTTGTTATCGTAGACGGCCTTGAGGACGTTGGCCATGAATGTGAGGAACCTGAGGTTCTCCTCGTCGGTCTTTCCGGGGGACATGAGTCCGATTCCTGAACCGGTTCCGAGGGACCAGTTGCAGTGCTTTCCGGATCCGTTGACACCTGCGAAGGGCTTCTCGTGGAGGAGCACCTTGAATCCATGCTTCTCGGCGACGGACTTCATGAGGGCCATGAGGACGAGGTTGTGATCGATGGCGAGGTTGGCCTGCTCGAACACGGGTGCGATCTCGAACTGGTTGGGTGCGACCTCGTTGTGCCTGGTCTTGATGGGGATTCCGAGCTTGTAGCACTCGAACTCCAGGTCCTTCATGAACTCGATGACCCTGCCGGGGATGGATCCGAAGTAGTGGTCCTCGAGCTGCTGGTTCCTGGCGGAGTTGTGACCGACGAGGGTCCTCTCGGCCATGATCAGGTCGGGACGCTGGGCGTACAGCGCTGCGTCCACGAGGAAGTACTCCTGCTCCCATCCGAGGTAGGAGTAGACGAAGTCCTCCTCGATGCCGAAGTACTTCAGGACCTCGGCCGCGGCCTTGGAGACGGCGGTCTCGGACTTCAGGAGGGGTGCCTTGAAATCCAGGGCCTCTCCGGTGTATGAGATGAAAACTGTGGGGATGCAGAGGCAGTCTCCCATGATGAATGCGGGGGACGAGGGATCCCATGCGGTGTATCCCCTTGCCTCGAAGGTGTTCCTGAGACCTCCGCTGGGGAACGAGGATGCATCGGGCTCCTGCTGGCAGAGAAGCTTTCCGGTGAACTCCTCAAGGGACTCGCCCTTTCCGTAGGGCTCCGCGAAGGAGTCGTGCTTCTCCGCTGTTCCGCCGGTGAGGGGCTGGAACCAGTGTGTGTAGTGGGTAGCTCCCATGTCCATTGCCCAGCGCTTCATTCCGGCCGCCACATGCTCGGCGACCTCCCTGCTGAGGGTGACTCCCTGTTCGATGGACTCGTACACCTTCTGCCTGGTGTCGGCAGAGAGGTACTTCCTCATGTTCTTCCTGTTGAATACGTTGCAGCCGTAGTACTCGGAAGTCGCACGAGCAGGAGGGACCGCGACCACGGTCTCCCTGACGAAGGCTTCCTCAACCGCTCTGAACCTGCTGTTGGACATAATCCCGCATTGTACGTTCCCTACTTATAAATCTTCCGAAAAAGACGAGATAAAAAATCAGTGTATTTCGAATAGATTAGACAAATGTCTAATGAAATTTATCAAATACCACGGATAAAAACGGTTTGTGACCCCACTTCGGGACATAGGGAAGACATCAGGAGAACGGATGAGACGGGCAGATGTGACCGGACCGGTCAGAGGCGGAGATCCAGGTCACATGACACTGTACAAATGTCTAGACGCGACAGTACGCGCGCGTGGGAAGGGTGATCTAACACAGTTACCACAAAATAACCGAAAAGAGTCCAATCATTCTCAAATACTGAAACGTAGATTCCTCGCCCAGGGAAAGAGATGGCATTCAAGCTCTTCAAGAACGGAGATGATCTCTACAATCAGGGAGACGACCTGATCAAGAGGGGGGAATACGCCAAGGCGCGTGACATCCTCCAGAAATCCATAGACAAGGAAGGTGGAGTGGACGATGTGGCGGCCGTGAAGGTCGCCCTTATCGACCTGTCCTCCCGCCTCACGAACCCCGCGGCGTACAGGAACCTGGAATCGAAGCTGAAGGCTGTTTCCCAGAAGCAGCTCGAGTTCGGACTCACCACCTTCGACCGCGACGCCCTCATCACGGAGTGCGTCCTGACGGCCCAGAAGATGCAGATAATGGATGCAACCAGCAACGACTCGTCCAAGAACGAGGCGGCGAAACAGCTCCAGGACCTGGCAGTGAGGTACCAGTCCGAGATCGGGGACAGGAACCTGATCGTGCTGGAGATCTTCAAGAACGACACCACAGTCACAGGGATGACGGAGTTCTACAACCTCATGGCCGTATCCTACGAGTACATGTCCGATGCGGTGGTATGGGACAACCCGTCACAGGCCGCCGAGTACCAGCAGATCGCGATGGGATACAGGCAGCAGAACGGGCAATCCGGGGACGCCAACCTGGCAAGAATCAGATCCTACTCCTGCACCAGCAAATGCTGGCTGTGCGGAAGGGTCGCCACGGGAGAGGGGATACACTTCTTCAGCGCACCCGCCGACGTGTCCCCCGCACTGGACAAGGACGACAACGGCGTGGCCAAGTCCAAGCCCGAGGGATCCACACAGATCTACATCTGCCGCGCATGCTACTCCGCGGTCTCCAACCGTTCTGATGAGATCTCACAGGATTACTACAACAGGGCCATGGCCGAGATGAGGGCCATGGAGGCAAGACTGCAGGCAGAGATCGCCGCACTCCAGACACAGATCTCGTTCGCAAGGATGAACAGATAAGATGGACCAATTGGTAGAGCTCAGATGCAAGTACTGCGGGGCACCTCTGGACAGGGACCAGATCGAATCCGACTCCCCCTATGTGACCTGCCAATGCTGCGGAACAAGCCAGCAGAGGGTCGATGCGAAGGCGTACATGGAGCAGATGATGGGACAGATCCAGTCATGGATCAGCAAGGCCATCCCCGGAGGCTTCTCCCTGGCGCAGCAGGAGAACGTGGACCCCATCGCCAGGCACAACATCTACATCAACAACGTCAAGCCGTCGATCGAGCTCGAGATCAGGGACTACCGCTTCGCACTGAACTCGGTGGTCTCATCACCGCTCATCGTCCTGCCCTTCACCAAGGGCGAACCGGCGAGATCGAAGCATTCCTCTTCCAACGTCTTCGAGTTCAATGCCAAACTGAAGAGCATCGAACCGCTGGCGGTGGATGTCAACGAGAAGGCGATGATCACCGAGGCCGAGAACATGTCCATGGCCTATGCGCTGATAGTCAACAACTCCCAGCTCCTGACGGACACCACGCCCGGGCGCTTCGCCCTGATGTCCAAGAACTTCAAGGAATCGGCGGAGGCCATCGGCAGATGCAAGGACTACGGACCCCTGGTGGGAAGGCTCAACGCCCTCTCCGAGGTTTGCACGGCATCGGACATGGTCCTCAACGGGGACCACCTGGGATGCGTCACCAAGGCGGAGACCGCCATAGACATGCTGCAGAAGGCGAAGTCCGAGATCCTCAGGAACCCCAAACTGGCCATGATGATCAGGGCCGTGGACCTGGAGATCGGACAGTCGAAGACGCTGAAGAGCGTGGCGGAGATGTCCGTCACCGGCACCAGCGGGGATGCGCTCGGAACACTGGAGGTGATGAACAAGCTGGGAAGCCTGAACTACCCCTCCGAGAGGTCCTGGGACCCCCTTCTTAGGAAGAAGGACCGCGACTACGAGCTGTTCAGCTACGTGGAGGGCATAGTCACCGCCCGCAGCGAGGGGACCCTCCCGATCTGCCCCGGGGACGGAGACATCCTGTACCCGTTCTGGGATGTGGACCTGAAGTACAACTTCACAACGGGATCGCTGTTCTCGAAGAAGGTGGTGGAGGTGACCGAGGACATCCTCATACCCGCCACGTTCACCCTCAGCGCGGACGCCCTCAGGAACCCCCGCAGGGGACTGACGGACATATTCTCGGTTGTCCCGGAGAGTTCCATCATGGACAGGATCAAGGGCGCCCAGGACAGCATCAGCGGAGGTGCCGGGATCGGGAGGCTCACCGACTCCGCGGCCGACAACAGACCGGGTACGAGGTCCATCGTGCTCCCGCTGTCCACCAAGACGGAGGCGACCAAGCTCGTGGAGGACTACCTCAGACAGAGCTGTTCCTCCAACTCCAAACTGAAACTCAGCAAGCCGTACGTCAAGAGGCTGATCTACGTTCCATGCCGCATGGGCGTGGACGGGATAGCCCTGCCGAGCGCCTTCGACAGGCTCACGCCCGCGGTGCTCTCTGACCCGGCCCTTAACAGCATCATAAAGATATGAGGGATGGAAAAATGACGGAAGAAGGCAGGGGAATGTCCACCAGGACATGGAACGCCATCGCAGCGGGAGTGTTCCTGCTTGCGGTCGCACTGGGCATCCTGATCTACATGTCCACGGGGGATGTGTTCGACACCCTGTGGACGATCCTGATTGTGTTCGGACTGTACGTCGGACTGTCGTCCGTGTTCAAGGACAGGGGCAATGACAACTTCGGACCCTCGGAGGCGGATGTCAGCCTCGTCGGGGGAGTAATACTGGCCGGCATCGGTGTGTCCGGACTCGTGTACAGCTTCACCTCCGAGGTGCTCTACACAGTGGTCGTGCTCATCGTCATCGTGGCGGTGGCCGGAATCGTAATGGCGATCAAGAACAGGAACGTGTGAAGATGGGATTGAATGACACTGTCAAGGACAAGATGAAGGGCGACATGTCCCTCACCGAGAGGATCGCCCTCTACATCCCCGGATACAGGGGATACAAGGAGAAGAACCTCCGCCGCGAGCAGGACAGGGCCGTGAGGAACGAACTGTCCCGCGCAATACAGGGAACAAAATCGGACCTGGCCGAGATCCAGAGGGAACTCGTCACGAAACCGAAACTGATGCTCGATGTGGAGAGGATCAGGACCAAGGTGGACAGGTACGACATAGACATCAAGAAGGCCGTGAACGGGTACTCCGGATTCCACGACGCCACCAAGATCCTCGAAGCGGACCTGGACAGGCTCGTGGAGTGGGACGCACAGCTCATCGACGACATCCAGCTCATGAGGAGGGCCACGGCGGACCTTCTGGAGAGCGTCGACAACGAGGATGACGTCAAGGCGGAGATCCGCAACCTGGAGAGGGGTGTGGACGGCCTGATCGAGGCATATCAGAAAAGGGAGTCCGTGATGAGGGGCTTCGAGAACAAGGAGTGATGAATGATGGCAAAGACCAACGTGGTGACCTGGGACTCCCAGGGACCCGACGACATAATCTACGCTTACGAACACGACGACCTCAGGACCCTCACATCCGTGACCGTCCCCGAGCACGCCGTGGCGATATTCGCGAGGGACGGACAGCTCACCGGCGTCCTGGAGCCCGGAAGGCACATGATCACCTCCAGCAACATCCCCTGGCTCACCAAGCTCTACAACCTGGCCCTGGGATTCAAGGAGACCCCGTTCAAGGTGCAGATCATCTTCGTCTCCCTGAAGATCTTCAACGGGAGATGGGGGATCCGCGGTATGATCAAGGCCGCCCAGGGATACGAGGTCCCCATCACCCTGATGGCCAACGGAGACTACCAGTTCAGGGTCTCCGACGTGCCAGTGTTCTTCACCCAGGTCCTGGGAGGACTCAAATCCTACACCACCGGCGACGTGAACGCCTTCATGAAGGCCTTCATCAACGAACAGGTCACCCAGCAGCTCTCCCAGCAGTACTACATGGAGATGCTGAACAACCTCGAGGTCGCATCGACATCCACAAAGGTGCTGATCGAGCAGTACTTCACCCAGAGGGGTATCGAGCTCCTCTCGCTGAAGATCGCGGAGGCCAGGACAACCGATGAGGATCAGAAGAAGGTCTTCGAGTACCTCCAGTTCAGCAGCGCCAACGGAGAGGCGTTCAAGAGGTACGAGGTCATGGACAGGATGGCGGACGCCATCGGCAACTCCCAGGGAGGTGCGGCCATGGGTACCGGGATGCTCCTGTTCCCGCAGATGTACCAACAGCTCCAGCAGCAGCCCATCCAAGGCATCCAGGCGCAGCAGTATCAACAGCAGCAGCCGAAGGTCCTATGCCCCTACTGCGGCGGACCCAACGACTATCCCTACAAGTTCTGCGGGAACTGCGGCAAGCCCTCGCCCCAGATGCAGGCGCAGCAGGCACCTGCCCCCCAGCCTGCGGCACCGCAGCCCGCAACACCCGGAGCCGGAGCCGCACCCGGGATGAGGTTCAACAACTGCCCCTACTGCGGACAGGACATCAGCGGTCTCCCCAAGACCCCCAAGTTCTGCCCCTACTGTGCGGAGCAGCTCTTCTGATCCCAATCACCCGGCTCCGAGGCCGGGTGCCAACCCCTTCCCTTCTG
>CALYUZ010000010.1 GCA_945492685.1 uncultured Methanomassiliicoccaceae archaeon
CGATGCGAAGGTCTTCGCCACAGTCTACTACAATATGTGCCTCAAGGGCTGAGGATCAAAACGGCCCCTCCGGGGGCCTAAAACCGTATCCGGGTGATATCACCCGTATCTGTTTTTATCAAGAATTATAGGGATGTTCCCGGACGGTCACTCATCGGAGAACATCCTGTCGATCATCCACTCGGTGTTGAACTTGACGATGTCGTCGTATTCCTGACCGTTGCAGACGAATGCGATGGGTTTGCCGATGGTGTGTGCGATTGACAGTGCGGCGCCGCCCTTAGCATCCGTGTCGATCTTCGTCAGGATGACTGCATCCACGCCTATCGCGGCATCGAAGACCTTCGCCTGCTCGATGGCATCGTTCCCTGCAAGGGAATCTCCGACGAACACCTTGAGGTCGGGCTTGGAGACCCTGACGATCTTCTTCATCTCCTCGATGAGGTTGTTGTTCGTCTGCATGCGTCCCGCGGTGTCGATGAGGACGATGTCCTTCCTCTTGGATTTGGCGTGCTCGATGGCATCGTATGCCACTGCTGCGGGGTCGGCGTCGTGCTCCTGCTTGACGATCTTGCATCCGAGCTTCTCGGAGTGGAACGTGAGCTGCTCGATGGCCCCGGCCCTGAACGTGTCGCATGCCGCCATGACGACCGTCTTCCCTTCCTCCTGCAGGCGGTTGGCGATCTTCGCGATGGCGGTGGTCTTCCCGGTACCGTTGATACCGACGAACATGATCACCGTGGGTCTGTCCTTTCCTTCGACCCACTGGTCGAAGTCGAACTCGTTGATCTTCAGGACGTTCCTCACGGCATCCTTGACCGCCAGCTCGACGACCTCCTCGAGGCTGTAGGAGCGGTCGTATTTCTTGCCGACGAGGTTCTCCCTCACACCGGCCTTGATCTCCTCGACCACGGGATAAGCCACATCGGCTTCCAGAAGGATGATCTCGAGTTCATCCAGGATCTCGTCCAGGGGGTCCTCCTTGATCCTCTTACCCGAGGATTCGGAGACGGGTGACGCGGATGCATCCTCGCTGTGTGTGGCGGAGCGCTTGGCCTCTTTGGCCTCCTTCTTCTCTTGCTTCTTCAGCTTGAGGAGCTCCTTTCTGGAGAGCTTGGGTTCCTCCTTCACCGGTTCCTCTACCTTGGGTTCCTCTTTGACGGGTTCGACCTTCGGTTCGGGGACAATTTCCGGTTCAGCGGAGGGAATGGGTTCGGAAACGGTTTCGGGCTCCTTTGTGACGGGTGCCGGGGTGGGCTCGACCTTCGGTTCGTCCTTGTAGATCTTCTCCTCATCCAGGTTCTTGTTCGCCCTGGAGAAGAGGTTCTTCATCTTGGACTTGAGAGAGTCGAACATCCCCACAGCCCCCTCACTGGATTCCCTGTGCGGCCTGCTGCCTGTTGACGTACTCCTGCTGCACGGCGTTGGAGATGGTCGTCAGGGCCTGCTGGGCCTCGTTGAGGGCTTCGGCGGACTTCTTCAGCGCCTCTGCGATCTCGGCGTTGTTGGCGTCCATGTAGCCGATGGCGTCGTCGATGTCCTTCTCGACGGAGATGTTGCTCCCGATGCCGACGACGACGTTCCTGTTGGAGGTCACCTTGACGGTGATGAAAGACGAGGCACCGACAGGGACCATGATCTCGTCGCCTTCCTTGGCGTTCTTGAACGCCTTGAGGGCATCTGCGGACATGGTGACCTCTTCGAGGGAGACGCGGAGGACCTGAACCTGGCGGCTCAGTGCCTCGACCCTCTCCTTGTATGATTCCATCGCGGCGATGGCCTGACGGAGCTCGTTGTCTTCCAAGTTCACTCACCGATCTGGTATTTCACGACGTGGTTCGTGACCTGGTCCGCAGCGAGCTCGGTGACGTCGGTGATGTTGATCTGCCATCTCTTGAGCTTGTGCTTGCTTCCGATGGTGGACAGTGCCTTCTCTTTCACTGCCGCCTCGTCCTCTGCCGCCATCTCGACGGAGAAGGGCTGCTGTTTCTGCCTGGGGTCAAAATAGGATCCGGTTACGCGGAATGCTTTCATTTTAATTACCTTGATTCCTTGAACTACAGGGCATTAATAAAGGCTTTGGTACTTTTTTATTATATAATTGGGGAAAGGGAGCATTTTCGACATGGTCCGAAAACCATGTGCCAGACACCCGGAAACGGGTGATCGGGAACCATCAGAACAGCTTCTTCTGTTCGGGGGCTTCGGAGGCCCATCCAACATCCGCCATCTTCCTTCCCACCAGGAATATCGCCGCGAACTCGGGAACCTCGGTCTCCCCCTTGAGGACGATGTGCTCGCCCTTCATGTCTAGCTCCGAGTCCCTCTTCATGGTGATCTTGACGGGATCGTCGGTGTACACATCGGGGACCGCCATCTGCAGGGGATCGAAGTCGGTGAGCTCCTGTCTGGTGATGGGGGTCACCCTGAGGCCGCTCTTCCCGTGTACCGATCCGGGCAGACGGATGAGTCTCTTGATGTCCGCGGTGACGGGCTCGTCGACCTCTCCCGACAGACGGTATGCGACATCCTCCTTCATGATCTTGACCAGCATGTTCTGGGTCGTCTGGGACACAACCGCCATGGTGTTCTTCTCGAACATGAAGGCCCTGTTCCTGGCGAGCTCCTCCTGCGCCTTCACGACGGACTGTTTGTCACTCCCCTTGATGCTCGGGTACTCCCTGCGTATGTCCTTCACATCCCTGGTGCAGAAGTCCTCCACAACATCGATCAATCCGTTCCTCATCCTCAGCTTCCATCCGCCGGAGTCCGGCGGCGGGATGAGGCGGTCCTTAGCCACGTTTGTCCTGACCCCGTTCCCCATGGCCACCTTGGAAGTCGCCACCTTGTTGTATGGGAACACCCAGTCGATGCTCAGTCCGGAGCAGGTGATGTAATCGACCAGCTCCCTCCTCTCGTGTGTCCCAAGTCCCATCACATCGGGGGTCCTCACATGCGCATGGTATCCCCTTCCGCCGGAGAACGTTATGTGGACCTGGTCCTCTGAGAATCCCAGATCGCCCAACAGGAACGAGTCCACCAGGTTCATCATCTCGCCGCGGATCTGGACCAGCATCTCCGCGTACGTCATCTCCTTGGCACCGTCCAGATGGTCGGCGTCCAGGTCGAAGATCAGCTCGGCACCCATCCAATCCTTCTCGTCCATCGTGGGTGCGTTGGGCTTGCGGTAGTAGGATGTGGAGTAGTAGCTGTGCGACGGGACTTGTCCGTACATGAACCGGTCCAGCTCCTCGGGCCTTCCGAAGCCCATGTGCCTCTGGACATAGTTCTTGTCGAAGAACATGAATCCGAACTCCCTGCGGGTGAACCTGTCGGGCATTATCGGATGGTTGGTCCTGTAGTACCGACGGAACGCCTTGAAGAGGAAACGCTGGTTCGAATCCATAACATCGTGGGATTGACGATTCACCTAATATAGGTGAGCGTTTCTCCTTCAGGACCATGAGCGAGAAGGTCCCCGTCTACGACAACCACATCCATATGAGTCCATCGGGACGCAATGTCGATGCACTCAGGGAGTTCCAGGCCGCGGGCGGGACCGGACTCACATTGGTCACCCTTCCGTACAAGGAGGTGCAGATCTCCAAGGGTGAGGATTTTGCCACTTCCTACGAGATCACCTACAACCTTGCAGAGAAAGCGAGGGAATGTACGGACCTGGAGATCAACATCGCGGTCGGACCCTATCCGGTCCTGATCATCCCGTTGGCGGAGGCATACGGTCTCGAGAGGGCCGAGGAGATGCTCATGAAGGGCATGGACGATGCCGCCAGGGACGTTGCGGAGGGCAGGGCTGTGGCCATAGGGGAGATCGGGAGACCTCATTTCCCCGTTTCCCAGGAGATATGGGACGCATCCAACAGGGTCCTCCTCCACGGGATGGAGCTTGCGAAGGAGAACGACTGTCCCGTCATCATACATTGCGAATCCGAGGACGACACCGACAGGTCACTCGCGGAGCTGGCGGATATGGCTGGTCTGGACCGTGGACTCGTGGTCAAGCATTCCTCTCCCCCATGGGTCACCGATGAGGAGACGCACGGCGTCATGCCATCCATCCCCGCATCCAAGTCCAATCTGAAGGAGGCACTGTCCAAGGGCACGGACAGGTTCATGATCGAGACCGACTACATCGACGATCCGGAGAAACCCGGGGCCATAATGTCGGTCAACACGGTGCCCAAGAAGGTGGCCGCATGGGTCGCCAACGGGCAGGTCCCCGAGGAGAGCATATACAGGATATGCAGGGACATTCCCGATTCACTCTACAAGCGCTGAGGGATTGAAATGGAAGCCAGGATCACATGCGTATACGACGAGGGGGCACTCGAGAACACGAGCTTCATCGGTGCCAAGGGGACATCGTTCCTCATAGACATAGGCGGGAAGAGGGTCCTCTTCGACACCGGACTCAGGAACAAGTACCTCCTCCACAACCTGGAGTACCTGGAGGTCTCCCCCGATTCAATCGATGCCGTGGTCGTCTCCCAGTCCCATCCCGACAACTGCAGGGCGCTGGATGCCCTGGTCGGTGCGAGGACGGCACCTGTGGATGTCTACTGTCCCGCAGGATTGTACAACGGTAAGCCCGGGATGTTCTCCAGGAGCATCGGGATCTCCGATGAGAACAAGGGCAAGGTCGTCTTCCACGATCTCGAGGGATGGACGGACATCGTCCCCGGCGTCACCGTCACACCTTCCATCATCTATGACGACGGCTATTCCGAGGCCTTCCGGGTGGTTGAGGGAACGCATGTGACCATCGTAAGCGGTCGCGGGGTCCAGGGTCCCGCGGAGGTCATAGCGATGGTCTCGAAGAGGTTCAACAGGCAGGTCCGTGCATTCTACGGTTCCGTCCTGCTCGAGAAGAAGAAAAAGCCGGTTGCGGAGTCCTATGCGAAGATCTTTGAGCAGGAGGGGGTCACCGATCTGTACCTCAATCACTGCACCGGACCTTCCGGAATGACCAACCTGCGTGTCCATCTCGGTCTCAAGGGCGTGAAGGACATGTATGTCGGACAATCACAGGACCTGTAACAATTGTAGTATTACTTTATATACAAGGTCAAACACACGGTGATTCCATGATGCAATGGCGCCTTCGTACGGCGGCGATGTTCGCGGCCATGACCGGTCTCCTTGTCGTGATCGGCATGCTCGTGGGCTACCTGTTCCACAATGTGTGGCTGGGGCTCGTGATAATGCTCGCGGTGTCGGTGCTGTTCAATGTCTACTCATACTATTGTTCGAAGAGCATGGCACTCCGTGCCAACAAGGTCCGCATCGTCACACGCGACGAGGCGCCCAGGCTCTACGATATCGTCGAGAACCTTGCCAACAAGGCGGGGCTCCCCATGCCCGAGGTTGGTATCTCAAGCATGCCCATGCCCAACGCCTTCGCGACAGGACGCAACCCCAAGAACGCCGCTGTCGTCGCGACGGAGCAGATCCTCAATCTCCTGAACGATGACGAGCTCGAGGGTGTGATGGCCCATGAGCTCTCCCATGTGAAGAACAGGGATATCCTCGTGATGTCCGTGGCATCCACCATGGCATCCCTGGTCGCATACGTCACCAGGATGGCCGTTTGGGCGTCCATGTTCAGCAGCAGCAACGAGAACAATGGTGCGGGATTCGCCATCGCTCTTCTGGCCGATATCCTGCTCCCCATCGCGGCCATGCTCGTGCAGCTCGGTGTATCCAGGAACCGTGAGTATCTCGCCGACGAATCCGGTGCGAGGCTCACCGGCAGGCCCATGGCACTCGCCAACGCCCTCCTGAAGCTCGAGGGAGGATGCAGCGCGAGGACCAACAACTACGACAACCCATCTTGTGCAAACATGTGGATCTCCAACCCCTTCGGGAAGAAGAAGTGCTCCGGACTCGTCAACCTCTTCCGCACGCACCCCTCCACCGAGGACCGCGTGGAGAGGCTCAGGAAGCTCGACCAGGAGCTCAACAAGCTCCCCTGGGAGTGATCCCAAACCCAATTTCCCCGGACATGTTCCGGGGCTATGTATTCTCCATCCATCGTATTCTTCAACACCGTTCCCATTCACCCGTCAGGGGCCCAACATGGAACTCATCGCCGACAGATACGACATAGACCTGCCAGAACCCACCGTACTCCTCAACGCCGAGGACTGCACCCTCATGGGTGTGGATGACGGTGACCGTGTCAGGGTCAACGGCGGACGTTCCTTCGTGGCGATCGTCAATGTCTCCAGGACATTGGTCGGCAGGGGGACTGTCTTCCTCACAGACAAGGTCCTCAGGGCCTGTTCCGTCAGACCCGGTGATAGAGTGGATGTCACTTCGTCGACAGGTCCCGATTCGGTCAGGACCATACGTGAGAAGATGGATGGTAAAACCGTCACCGAGGAGCAGCTCAGGGAATTGGTCTCCGATGTGATGGGTGGAAGGCTCTCCAGGCTGGAGGTCTCCTCCTGGCTCACCGCACTGTACATCAGGGGCATGGGCATCGATGAGATCGCATCTTACGCCAGGGTGATGGCCTCGACAGGAAGGCAGTTGGACTTCGGCGAGAGGAGGGTCTTCGACTTCCACAGCTTCGGTGGCGTTCCCGGGAACAAGATCACGCCCATCGTGGTGTCCATAGTCGCCTCCGAGGGTCTTCTGATACCGAAGTTGTCATCCAGGGCTATCAGCAGCCCGTCCGGAACCGCTGATTTCGTCGAGACCTTCTGCCGTGTCGACCTGGATTCCGATGAGGTCGCATCCATCACCGATTCCGTAGGAGGGGTTTTCTCATGGACGGGTGCGACGGACATCGCCCCCGCGGGAGATGCGTTCATAACGGTCCAGAGGCCGCTGGGCATCGATCCCCGCCCGCAGATGCTGGCATCCATCATCAGCAAGAAGCTCGCGGCAGGATGCACAGACCTAGTCATGGATATCCCGATGGGTGCCGGTACGAAGGTTCCCACCATCGACATGGCCAACTCCTATGCACGTGACCTCATGGACCTCGGCGAGGTGTTGGGGATCAACGTGGAATGTGCCGTGACCTATGCCGATCAGCCGTTGGGGCATGCGGTCGGTCCCGGATTGGAGGCGAGGGAGTGCATCGAGACCCTCGAGAAGGGTGACGTCCACACGGATGTGGCCGACAAGGCCTGCGTCTGCGCCGGTATGATCCTGGAGATGGCAGGCATCCCGGCAGGTGCGGCGAGGGCACGTGAGATCCTCTCATCTGGGCGTGCATTGGAGAAGTTCAGGGAGATTGTGTCGGCCCAGGGTGGTAAATCTGGGATCTCTTCCGATGACATCCCCCTCGGCGGATTCGTTTCGGAGATCGTCGCGGACAGGTCCGGCTTCGTCAGTTCGATATCCAACAAGGCGGTCGTTGCCGTGGCGAAGGCGGCGGGTGCACCTTCGGATCACGGTGCGGGGGTGGTCATCCACAAGAAGAGGGGTGCCAAGGTATCGAAGGGGGACGTCATCCTGACGGTCTACGCCGAGACGGAGGAGAAGCTGCAGCATGCTCTCTCCGTGGCGAAATCCTCCGAACCCGTGGATGTGGATGGGATGCTACTCGAGAGGATACGTTCCTGATCTTCCGATCATCCGTATCCGACATCACGGTTCTTTCTTGGTTCTGAAAGGCAGATGTGGGGTTACTTCACGGGTTCCCATTTGGCGAGCTCGTTGACCTTCGCCAGGGTCGAACCCCTCATGATCTCCTCACGGGTGCGGTTCTCCCTCTCGTGGACGTCCAACGCACGGTTGGCGACCTCCACGGCCATCTCCTTGGGGATCACGATGATTCCGGACTCGTCCCCGACGATCCAATCGCCGGTCCTGACCCTCTGTCCTCCGACGGTCACCTCTATGCCGATTCCGCCGTATCCCTTGGGTTCACCCGCACAGGGTGCGACTGTCCTGGAGAATGCGGGGAATTTCAGCTCCCTGATGTCGTCGATGTCCCTTATCGCACCGTCGATGACGATGCCGTTGACGCCCTTTCCGATGGCGGAGCATGTGGCCAGTTCTCCCCATACTGCGACGGGTGCGCCTCCCACATCGACGACCAGGACATCACCCTCGGATGCCCTGTCTATCGCCTCCACGGGTTTCGCCCAATCGCCGTTGGATGTCTGTACGGTGAGTGCGCGTCCGACCATCCTCTGTCTGTGCTGGAGTGACTGTGGAATGATTCCGAACATCACCCCCTGCTTGTGGAACGCATCGGATATGTTGCATGTGGAGACCCTGGAGAACGCCTCGAACAGGTCCTCCTCGGAGTATTTCTTCGCCAGGTTGGTGTCGATCTTGGCACCGGCCATTGCCTTCTTGACGTTCTCCGCGGCTCCTCTGATGTCCTCGGTCTTGATTATCGCGCCGCCGACGATGACGTCCGATGCCCCTGCCTCGACGTACTGTCCCGCGTTCTCCGCGGTGATCCCGCCTGCGACGGCCACGGGTATGGACACGGCATCCACGATCCTCCTGAGGACGTCGATAGGCGGTTCCGCACCCTTCATCTGTGTGTCGATCCCCATGTGGAGGCAGATGTAGGAGACCCCTAGCTTCTCGACCTCCTTGGCACGGGCGACCCTGTCCTCCACGTTGATCATGTCGACCATGATCTCGGCGCCGTACTTCCTGCCGGCCATCACGGCCTCCTCGATGGTGGAGTCCTCGGCGAGTCCCAGGACGGTGACGATGTCCGCACCGGCCTTGGCCATGATCTCGACCTCGAACGCGCCCACATCCATGGTCTTGGTATCCGCGATGATCTTCTTCCCGGGGAACTCCCTGCGCAGTGCGCGCACGGCCTCCGCACCCTCGCTTTTGATGAGGGGTGTTCCGGCCTCGATCCAGTCGGCACCTCCGTCCACCGCCTCGTGGGCGATGACGACGCTTCTGTTCAGTTGCATGAGGTCCAATGCGATCTGCAATGTGGGCATGTCGAGTGGATTATGGCAACGTTATTTACGATTTGTCGATGGAAGCTTCGACAATCGACGGAATTCAAAGAATCGGCCACTCAGCTCGCCCGTCTATCATCAGTGATCAGCACGAAAAACGAATCATCACCGTGGCATAATCCGGACCCTTCCGGGACTAAAAAAGTTGTCGATTCACCCGTATCCGACTCCGAGGCCCCTACGGGGCCTATCCCGGACTCCTGCGAAGGGGGAGCGACAACCCTTATCTACGGTGGATGATACACCGTCAGCTTTTGGTGGTATTCATGTTCAAGAAAGGGAAGAAGGTGCGTGTGCTCTTCGTCGAGCAGAAGAACGACTACGTCTCTCAGATCGCGGAGCATTTCACGAACCAGCTGTATCCCGGGCAGTACGAGGCCTACAGCGCGGGACCCGAGAAGGACATCATCGACTGCGAGATGATCTCCAGCATGTACCAGTGCGGGGAGGACATCAGGAGGCAGGTCTCCAAGGACTTCAAGGACAGGGACTACCTCCGCGAGGATGAGGAATACGATGTCGTGGTGTTCCTGGAGAAGGCCACCTTCGATGAGTGGGCGACCAAGACGCCCTGGCAGGGGAAGCAGTTGCTCGCTCCCATGAAGATGAGGTCCGAGTTCACCGCTACCGATGACCTCGAGCTCTACCACGAGTACGTAGCCGTCATGGAGCAGGTCAGGGACTGGGTGAAGGAGAACCTGAAGGATCCCGAGAAGCTCCTCTCCATGGTATCCGCATGATCCCCGTAATCATCTACGACAAGTGTCAATGCGACCCGAAGAAATGCACCGCCAAGCGCATGCTCAAGTTCGGTCTGGGGAAGGAGGCGAAGACCCTCGGGGCCATACCGAAGGGCTCCATCGTGCTGTCGCCGTTCTCCGACCGTGCCATGTCCCCGGCGGACATCGTCCATGCCCGCAAGGGCCTGGTCGTCATGGACCTGACATGGACCAACATAGACGAGTTCCCCCGCCTGAAGAAGGTGGAGGAGCGCGCACTCCCGTATCTCCTCGCATCCAACCCGATAAACTGGGGAAGGCCGATGGAGTTGAACAGTGCCGAGGCCGTGATGGCCGCGCTGTGGATCCTGGGGGAGAGGGAGCAGGCGGAGCAGTTCATGGGACGCTTCAACTGGGCGCCGGAGTTTATGAGGCTCAACGGCGCCATGCTCGACGACTATTCCCGTGCCAAGGACAGCACGGAGGTGGTCCGTATACAGAACGAGTACATCGAATCCGTCGTCTCACAGGGGAGGCACGGAGAGCCCGGACCGGAGGACTCCGGGGACGAAACATCTTGAACCATATCGATCGGGGGAGTAAAAGATGGGAGACGACCTTGTTCCCATGATTTGGGAATCGCTCGGTGACGACAGGCTCACCACCAGGGAGGCCAGCGAGAGGCTGGACCACCTGTTCAACTACAGATGCCCGGACGACCTGGCGAAGACTCTGACGAAGCTGCGTAGCGAGGGTCTCGTCAAGGGGCAGATCTCCATGGACCGCGGAGGGTGGATCTGGTGGGTCGATGACGAATGCCGCTCCAAGAGGGGGTCTGGACAGTGACCGTCAGCTTCCAGGACAACGAGATACAGGCGGCATGGTCCGATGTGTTCTCCAAGGATAACTACCGCATCATGATCTCCGACATCGCGGACAACTATCCCCAGAAGAAGAGTGTCACCGTAGATTACGCCGATGTCAACGCTTACAACGTGGATTTCGCCATGTACGTCCTCGACAACCCGGACAAGTGCATGGACATCGCCAGGAAGACTGTGATGTCACTGGTTCCAAACATCAACCGTCCCGGGGATGCGATCAATGTCAGGCTGTTCAACCTGCCCCGTGATGCGAAGGT
>CALYUZ010000011.1 GCA_945492685.1 uncultured Methanomassiliicoccaceae archaeon
GTAGTTATTATTTTGAGAACAATTATATAGAATATCGTCTGATCGTGTTTGGTTGATGAATGGGTTTTCTGTAAAGACGTATTCTTGAAACAGCCTTTTCCGTCGGACCAACGATATGGTCCACACCCACAGGACAAACGGCGATACAACGACCGCATGGAGATATCCCCTCTTTGGCGAGCTTCTCGGAATTTCCGAGGCACAGTTTCTTGTCAACGACACCCTCAGGATAATGACAATCAGGAACTGCTGAGACCGGACAGACCTTGGTGCATTTCCTACAACCGATGCAGATCCTCTCCGTAACCGGTGAATCGCACGGCAATTCAGCGTTCGTGATCACAGAGGTGAATCTGATACGAGGTCCGTTCTTGGAGGTCAGAAGCATATTGTTGTACCCGAAGTTACCAAGACCGGCCAGATATGCGGAATGGCGATGGGAGAAGAACGAATCCTGCCTCTGTTTCAATCCTACAATCCCATGGTATCCGTCACGGGGAATGTAGACTGCGTGGTGCCCGAGGGCCAGAAGCTCAAGGGCGACCCTTTCACCAACCTGGTCGAGCATGTTGTTCACGACACCGTAGAGGTGATTGTAGTAGATCGATGGGGCGGTATCGAGAATTGTATTCTGTATGGGTATCCCGAAAACTATGACCGATCTGGCGCCGGGCATGATGTCCCTGGGTCTGCACCCGGCATCGATGCGAGAGGAGACCAAGGGGTCGGAGTCCCATGCGGTGGCATCCGCCACTCCGAAATCCACGATGCCGTTGTTCCTCAGCAACGTCCTGATGCCCTCCCTCAATCCCTCCGGGTCCATGTCCGACGGATTGGATTCGTCGTACTAACCATTGTCGGACGAAATCAGGATAACCATTCCCGGCATTCATGTCCATATGGAGAATCTTATGGCGGAAGGAGAGGAGGCCCTTGTTAGAGGCGACACATACATCGCCAGGGACATATTCGAGAAGCTGGCCATGGAGGGGGATCCCGATGCCATGTACCGTCTCGGACTCATCTACAGGGATGGCGGAAGAGGGGTCATTTCGGATCATCAGGAGGCGCGCAGGTGGTTCTCCCGTGCGTCAAAGCTGGGACATGCCAAGGCACATGATGCACTTCTCGCCATGAACTCCCATTCCGAGTACATCACCGTATTCACCGAGAAGGGCTACGGCGGGAACTACGGCGGCGAGATGTCCCGTTTCAGACGTTGATGTTGTAAGTCGGATTTATCCGACCCAGCCAGGTTTAATATGGATGTACAGATACGTCATTTTCATTGAGGTTTCAAAATGTCCAATCTACTCGCTGATGGGGGAAAGCAGCTCCTCCTCGGAAACGAGGCGATCGTGAGGGGTCTCCTGGAATCAGGGACCGGTTTCGCCTCCACCTATCCCGGAACACCTTCTTCCGAGATCGGAAACATCCTCGAGAAGATCTCGTCCGACGCCGGACTCTACTTCGAGTTCTCCACGAACGAGAAGGTGGCCTTCGAGGTCTCCGCGGCCGCCGCATCCGCAGGCGTCAGGTCGTTCACGTTCATGAAGCACGTCGGACTCAACGTGGCAGCCGATCCGATGATGACCCTCGCTTATTCGGGTGTCAGGGGAGGTATGCTCATCCTCTCCGCCGACGATCCGTCCGCACACAGCTCCCAGAACGAGCAGGACAACCGCTATTACTCCACTCTCGCGTTGCTCCCCATGATGGAGCCCTCAACACCACAGGAGGCCAAGGACATGGTCGCCGAGGCTTACAGGGTGTCAGAGGAGCTCACACTGCCCCTGATCTACAGGACCACCACCAGGGTTAACCACGCACGCGGGGTCGTCAACCTGTCCGACAGGGTCCAGCCGGTTGCCAAAGGACACTTCGACAAGGATGTCGTGCGCTTCGTCAACGTGCCCGCGAACGCCAGGATCAACAGGAAGAGACTGCTGGAGATCTACGCCAAGGCCGCTCAGATGTCCGAGGAGTCCCCCCTCAACTTCATCGAGGGAGACGGTGATATCGGAATCATAACCTCGGGTGTGTCCTACACCTATGTGAAGGAGTTCGTCAAGGGCGTCTCCATCCTCAAGCTCGGATTCACGAACCCCCTTCCCGAGAAGAAGATCGCATCCTTCGTCCAGGGGAAGAAGGCCGTCATCGTGGTTGAGGAGCTGGAGCCCTTCGTCGAGGACCAGGTGCTGAGGATCTGTGCCCAGAACCACATTGGTGTCCCCGTATACGGAAAGAGGACCGGTCATCTGCCCAGGGCATGGGAGTTCTCACCCGACACACTGTCCGGAATCAGGGACATAGTCAATGTGGAGGAGTTCGCGAAGCCCCTGCCCGCATCCACCGTCAAACTGCCCAGCAGGCCCCCGACACTATGTGCGGGATGCCCCCACAGGGGACTGTTCGGCGCGACCAAGAAGGCCGTCGGAAGCAAGGACGTCGTCTACTGTTCCGACATCGGGTGCTATACCTTGGGCGTTCAGCCGCCGTTCAATGCCGCCGATTTCATCATCTGTATGGGCGGAGGCGCCGGTGCGGCGGGAGGTTTCGACCAGTCCACCGACCAGAAGGCCATCGCATTCATGGGAGATTCCACATTCTTCCACTCGGGAGTGCCCCCGTTGGTTAACGCCCTGTTCAACAACCACAAGATCGTCATGGTCATCCTGGACAACAGGACAACGGCCATGACCGGACACCAGCCCAACCCCGGAACAGGAAGGGACTTCGGCGGCGTGACAACAGATGCCATCGACATCGAGCAGCTTGTCCGCGGGGTCGGGGCCAAGTTCGTCGAGACCGTCGATCCTTACGACGTGAAGAGGACCACTCAGGTCATGAAGGATGCCATCGCCTACGACGGTGTCGCTGTCGTGATCTCCAAGTGCCCCTGTCCCCTCGAGCTGAAGAAGAGGAAGATGCTGGAGGCAAAGCGCTGCGTCGTCCATCCCGAGGGCTGCATCAAGTGTTACACATGTCTCAAGACCGTCGCCTGCCCGGCCATCATCAAGGGCAAGGATGGGTCCGTCTCCACCGATCCCACACAGTGCATCGGATGCGGCATGTGTGCCAATGTTTGTCCCAAGAAGACCATCGAGGTGATCAGATGAAGTACACTGTGCAGATAGTCGGAGTCGGAGGACAGGGTGTCCTCCTGGCATCCATGGTCCTGGGGAATGCTGCCATGGAGATGGGTTTCCAGGTGGCCATGAGCGAGGTCCACGGAATGGCCCAGAGGGGAGGAAGCGTCCTTTCCACACTCCGCTTCGGAGATGAGGTCATCACTCCCCTGGAGGCCGTCGGGAATGCGGATATGATCATGGGATTCGAACCCTCCGAGACATGCAGGAACATCCACCTGGCCAACGAGGATTCCGTCATCCTGATGAATCTCGATCCCGTCCTGCCCTCCATGGTCGCAGCCGGATTCGAGGAATATCCCGAGGTCTCCGACCTGGTGGATTCCGTCAAGGCTGTGAACAACCACCTGGTGACCATCGACGCCACGAGTCTGGCCATCAAGGCGGGGAAGGCCGTTGCGGCGAATGCGGTCATGATCGGTGCGGTCGCCGCACTGGATGGATTCCCCATACCCAAGGATGTCCTGAAGGATGTCCTGGGGAAGCAGGTCCCCGAGAAGTTCAGGGAACTCAACCTCAACGCCTTCGAGATGGGCTACGAGGCTGCAAAACACTGAGATCACGGGCCTCACGGCCCCCCGATCTCACCTTTTCATATCTCCGTCATCTCTGACAGTTCGGACAGAAGTAGCTGCTCCTGTTGGAGATGACCGTTCTGAGGATCGTCGTACCGCATGTCGGACATGGATCCCCCTCATGACCGTACATGACATACGGAGATTCCTCCCAGTCTCCCTCTCTGCCTGACAGATACCACTCGGGTGACTCGAGGTCGTCTGACAGTCCTTTTCCTAGAACCTTCGGAATGAGGTCCGATATCCTCTCCCAATCACCCGTCTCCAGTGTATCAGCCTTGCGTGTCGGACAGATCCCCGCACCGAAGAGGATCTCGTCGGCGTAGATGTTGCCGATTCCTGCAACGACTGACTGGTCCAGGAGGCATGATTTCACGCATCTCCTGCAGTGTCCGACACGTTCTTCCAGGTATTGTCCTGTGATATCGCCGTCCAAGGGCTCCGGACCGAGCCTGGACATGCCCGTGAACGTGTCCTCTTCCTCATCCCTGATCAACCAGAACCTGCCGAACCTCCTGGAATCAGTGAAACGGAGGTCGGTTCCATCATCGAGTCTGAAAATGATGTGGGTGTGCTTCTGCTCAGGCTCGTCCGACGGGACGGATAACATCCTGCCTGTCATGCGTAGGTGGAACCAGATGCTGTCCCCGGAATCCAGTTCGAGTGATACGTACTTCCCGCGTCTTCCCATTGAGACTATGGGGTGTCCGACGCAGAGGTCCCGGAAGATGGATGGATCGGGATGCTCGATGATCTCGGGTCTGTTCATGGTGACGGACACTATCGTCCTACCGATGGCCTTCGGCTCCAGCATGAGCCTCATAGACTCCACCTCGGGGAGTTCTGGCATGGTATCACTGTCTTCCGGAGGATACCTTCTCGCTCTGCTCCCTCAGGAGGGCTATCTTCGACTCGTAGTAGGCGGGGCTCATGTCCATGTGATGGATGTGAGGATTCTCGAACCTCTGCTCCTCCTGCCAGATCTCGTCCCTGAGCTGTCTCTCCACGTATTCCCTGATATCGCGGATGCTCCTGACGTCCCCGACTCTCTTCCCATCGGAGATGACCTTCCTGAGCAGGGGCTTGAAGGTGCAGTCGGTCAGCGTGATGTCCATCCAGGGTTTCTTCGGATCGATGCATCTGTACGGTCTTCCGGATTCGGGCTGCTCCCAGTCGTGTGTTATAAGATCCGCTACCGCGTGTCCTGTCCTGTCATACACACGGAAGACAGACTTCCTTCCGGGATTGGTTATCTTCTCCACAGCCTCCGATACCTTGATCTTGGGCTGACATACACCGTCCTTCTCGATCGCGGATATCTTGTACACGGCTCCGAAGACCGGATCGCTCTTGGCGGTGATCAGACGCTCGCCGACTCCGAACGCATCGATGCAGGCGCCCTGATCTATGATGGATGTGATGGAATACTCATCCAGGCTGTTGGAGGCGATTATCCGACAGTCATCCAATCCTGCATCATCGAGCATCCTGCGGACCTCCTTGGTGAGGTATGCGAGGTCACCCGAGTCCAGACGTACTCCCTTGAGCCTCTTGCCCATGGGTTCCAGGATCTCTTTGGCGGTGCGAATGGCATTGGGCGTTCCAGACCTGAGGACATCGTAGGTGTCGATCAGGAGGACGGTGTCGTCCGGATATATCTCTGCATATTTCCTGAATGCCTCGAACTCCGAATCATGGTACATCACCCAGCTATGGGCCATGGTACCGCTGATGGGGATGTCGAACATCTGTCCGGCCAGCACTGTTGCGCTTCCCGCGGCACCGCCGATGTATGCGGCTCTGGCACCGAAAACTGCGGAATCCATGTTGTGGGCCCTGCGGGCACCGAAGTCGGACACTGCCCTCCCGTCTGCAGCTTTCACGATCCTGCGGGCTTTGGTGGCGATGAGGGACTGATGGTTGATCTGCGCGAGGATGGCGGTCTCCACAAGCTGCGCATCTATGAGTGGTGCGTTGACCACGAGTATCGGCTCGTTGGGATAGATGATGGTGCCCTCATCGAAGGCTAGGATGTCCCCTCTGAAACGGTAGTCGGACAGAAACTCCAGGAACCTCTCGTCGAACATACCCAGGGATCTGAAGTAATCGATGTCCTGGGAATCGAAGTGCATGTTCTCGATGTAGTCTATCACCTGCTCCAGACCGGCGAAGATCGCGAATCCCCCATCATCGGGGATCCTGCGGAAGAACACCTCGAAGGTGGCCATGTGCTCCTCGTGTCCCTCAAGGAAATAACCATTGGACATCGTCAGTTCATAAAGGTCCATGACCATCGTCAGATTGCGCTCATCTCCCATGCTCATATGTTCCACCATTTGGACCTCTCGACGGTCCATGAACCTGAAACGTTTCATTCTAGATAACCGAGATGCCGGGATACGGGTGAACATGGAAAAATAGTGAGGGGTCTGTGCCCCTCAGAGGAGAAAAGATGAATGCAGGAGAGCGGCGCCCCCCTGCGAGGGGAGAAAAGCGTTATGTTGTGAATCAGGCGCTCATGAGCTGTCTGATGGGGAAGGCATTCTCCGGTGCCTTCTCTGTGACCATCCTGGGCTTGGATGCCTCGTCATCGTAGATCTCGTTGACGATGCGGACCTGGTCCATGACGTACTTCATGATGCTCCTGTTGACCTCCCTGAACGCCTTCTCGGGCGAGAGGTCGGACATGTGGTTGAGAACGAGGTCGTTCTCCACGAGGATGCTGTTGCGGCAGACGTTCTTGATGTGTGCGTAACCGATCTTGGCGGTCTCGATCCTGGAACCCTCGAAGGAGAAAGGCGCGATCGCGATGGCGAAGGTCATGATGCCCTGCGACTGAGCTGCCTCGATGACGACGGATGCGGCCCCGGTCCCGGTTCCACCGCCGAGTCCCGCGACGACGAAGACGAAATCATGACCGGCGACTGCCTCCCTGATCTCCTCTCTGTGGATATCCGCGCACTTCTTTCCGATGGCGGCATCTCCGCGTGCTCCCTCTCCCTTCAGAACCTCCTTGCAGATGTAGATCTTCTGATCCGCCTGGGTCCTGTTGTGGAGGGCATCCTTGTCCGTGTTGATCGCGATGGTGTCCACTGAGCAGAGAGATCCGAAGAACTCGCTGATGACGTTGCATCCTGCACCGCCCACACCCACGACCGCAATGCTCGGCTCGTGAAGTCCTTCAATGTCTGTTCTGTGATCCACCATTGTGCATCCCCGTTTTTTCTTTCTTGTTAACAGGTTTGATTTGACATCACCCGGCTGGCCGAAGCCATCCCATCCGCCGGCGGATGTCGATTTCCCATCCCTTTGGTTCTTCACTTGAGTGCAGCGTTCCTCTGGGCCGATCTGAACGCGTTGGTGAACACGTCCTTCTCGACCTCCTCTGGTACGATCCTGTCGAGGACGCACCTTCTGACGAACTCCTCGACATCGTAGGCGACACCGCCTTCGACGATCTTGTCGAGAGCATCCATCTGGAGTTCGCTGAAGCGGACGAAGATCCCGCCTTCCATCGCGGAGGCACCGCCCCTTTGAGAGGCGATGTAACCACAGATGGCGTCACGGATGAAGTCGGACCTGTTCTCAATCTCATGATCAGCCATGAAGTCCTCCATCGCCTGGATTACCTCAGGTCCCATCCTGATCGTGACCTTGGTTGCCTCGTCCGACATTGTTCTCACCCGTGTTTTCACATGCAAGTCCTGCAGAGTCCCATCCCTTCGTACTTGCTGATTTTGACATGTCATGCAGACTATTTAAAACTGTCTGACAAAACGTAAGACAACGTCGGACAGGGAAAAACCCCGAAAAAGTCGAGAGGTCACCCTGTCATCTGAATCCACATCGGTTCAGGAGTATAATAAACTGTTGCATTGTGCATCATTTTCCCTGGAAAATGGCGATAATCTTTGAAAAGACCTGTTTTACACGATGGCCAAAAAACCCGTTGTTTTCATCATCATGACATGAAAAACAGCATTGTCTGACAGTTAGTCGGACGTAGAGTCGGACCAGTTCTAGTCTTCTTTTCTAAAAAGTATATAATGGACTCCCTTATACGCGCACTATTAATTGGAAAAGGATCGAAATGGCATTCGATTACGGTAAGATGGAAGAGAAATGGCAGGCCAGGTGGGTCGAGGCGGGACTCGACAAGGCCGAGAGGGACGATAGCAAACCGAAGTTCATGGCGATCTTCGCGTACCCCGGTGTCACGGGATACCTGCACGTCGGTCACCTCAGAGGATACACCTATGTGGACGCCATCGGAAGGTACAAGCGCATGACCGGCTACAACGTCCTCTTCCCCGTGGGAACACACGCTACGGGAAACGGGGGCATCAGTCTGGCCAAGAAGATCGCCAACGGCGACGAGAAGACCATCGACTACCTCGTAAGGAACGGATGTCCCGAGGAGAAGCTCGCCGAGCTCAAAGACCCCATGTCCGTCATCGAGTTCTTCAACGATGTCTATCAGAACGACTACTGGAGGAGGTTCGGATTCCTCGCCGACTGGAGGAGGTTCACCTGCACCCTCTATTCCGACTACGGCAAGTTCATCCAGTGGCAGTTCAGGAAGCTCAAGGATGCCGGGCTCCTGATCCAGAAGCCCTACTACGCCTCCGTATGTCCCAACTGCGGACCCGTTGCTGTCGACCCCTCCGAGACCGACCTCTCCAAGGGAGGAAAGGCGGAGACGCAGGAGTACACCCTCCTCAAGTTCAGACATGGTGACGAGTATCTGATCGCCGCCACCCTCAGGCCCGAAACTGTATACGGACAGGTCTGCTTCTGGGTCAACCCCGAGGTGGAATACAAGAAGATCACCAAGGATGGGGAGACATGGATCGTATCCCCTCAGGCCGCCGAGAAGATGGTCCTCCAGAAGGATGGCATCGAGGTTGTCGGCTCCATCCCCGGAAGGGACATGATCGGCTGGATGTGCGAGGCACCCATGATCCATCGCGAGATCCCCGTGTTCCCCGCATCATTCTGCAACCCTGATGTAGGTACTGGACTGGTCACATCCGTGCCGTCCGACGCTCCCGACGACTGGATCTCCCTCGAGGCGGTCAAGAAGGATCCCAGGATGGTCTCGGAGTACGGACTCTCACAGGAGCTCATCGATTCCGTCGTCCCCATCTCCATCATCGAGATGAAGGGATACGGAGACTTCCCCGCGAAGGACATGATCGACCGCCTGGGCATCAAGGAGCCCGGGGACCCCAAGCTCGTGGACGCGAAGAAGCAGGTCTACAAGGACGGCTACCACATGGGCAGGATGAAGGCCGTCTGCGGAGAATTCGCCGGAATGCGTGTCGAGGAGGCCAAGGACAAGATGCGTCAGGCCATGATCGACGCCGGTGAGGCGGAGCCCTTCTTCGATCTGACCGAGGAGGTCGTGTGCAGATGCGGAGCCAGGGTCCACATCAAGAGGATCGACGATCAGTGGTTCATCAACTACGCAGACAAGGACCTGACCGAGAGGACCTCCGAGCACTGCAGGACCATGGACATCAACCCCGCAGAGTACGCGGACAACGTCCACGGAGTCCTGGACTGGTTCAGGGAGAGGGCATGTGTCAGGATGGGTAACTGGCTCGGAACCAAGTTCCCCTTCGACGACAGATGGATCATCGAGGCCATCTCCGATTCCACCCTGTATCCCATATACTACACGATTTCCCTATACGCCAACGAGAAGCAGATCGTCCCCGATCAGATGACAGAGGAGTTCTTCGACTACGTCATCCTCGGAAAGGGAGAGATGTCACAGGTATCCGCATCCACAGGGGTCTCCGAAGAGCTTCTGGACAAGATAAGGAAGGATGTCCTCTACTGGTACCCCCTGGACATGAACCTGGGAGGAAAGGAGCACATGACCGTGCACTTCCCCGTGTTCCTGTTCAACCACGTTGCCATCCTCCCGCCTGAGATGTGGCCCAAGGGAATAACCGTCAACTGGTATGTAACGGGAAAGAACAGCGACAAGATCTCCAAGTCCAAGGGAGGTGCGCAGCCCATCCCCGGAGCAGCCGCGAAGTTCGGTGTCGACGCCATGAGGCTGTACTACGCCCATGTGGCATCCATGTTCGTGGATGTGGAGTGGAGCGAGGACACCGTGATGACCTACAGGCAGAGGGTCGACAGGATCATGGGTGCCGTTCAGGACCTGATCGCATCCGAGTCCGATGCCCCCAGGGGAGGCATGGACGACTGGCTCCTGTCCAGATTCAACAACCATCTGGCGGCCATCAGGAAGGCCATGGAGAAGAACGACCTCAGGGCAATGGCCACAATCGTCTACTTCGACATGTTCAACGACATGAAGTGGTACAACAGGCGCGGAGGCTCCAACAGGGACACCGTCAGGGAGGCACTGGCCATCTGGATCCAGGCAATGATGCCCATAACACCCCACACCGCGGAGGAGCTTTGGGAGCAGGCGGGATTCGACGGATTGGTATCTGCGGGACAATTGCCCGAGCCCGACGAGTCCAAGATGTCAGTCGCAGCGGAGTACGGCGAGAATCTGATCCGTGACGTCATGTCCGACATCACCGAGATCAGGAAGATCGCAGGGATCGAGCCCAAGAAGCTGATCATGTACACCTCCGCCCAGTGGAAGAAGGACGTCATGAGGATGGGATGCGAGATGCTCGAGGAGGGCAAGCTCACCGTCCCCGACCTCACCAAGAGATGCATGCAGGACGAGAACATCAAGAGGAACGGAAAGGCCGCTTCAGAACTCGCCAAGAAGGTCGCGGTGGAGTTCGTCAGGTCCACACCCGAGGCCAAGAGGCCTGTGTTCGAGACCGATGAGGCCGTCCTGTTCTCCGATGCGGCGGCATTCCTTTCCGAGGAGACCGGAATCCCCGTGGAGGTCTACTCCGCCGACACCGAAGGCATCTACGATCCCCAGAACAAGGCGAGGCAGGCCGCACCCGGAAGGCCCGCGATCTTCCTGGAGTGATCGGTTTGTTCATAGACATCGCGAGGTCCAGGCACAGCAGCAGGCTCTTCACGGAGGAACCGCTGTCGTCCGAGGAGATGGAACTCATAATGGAA
>CALYUZ010000012.1 GCA_945492685.1 uncultured Methanomassiliicoccaceae archaeon
ACCTTTGAGACAAACCTCCAAACATGTAACTTTTACAAATCCATCATCGTCTAACAGAGTATGTAAAACAATATTTCTGTTCCTACAATAAAGTGAACGTTCTACATCCAAATCGGGCCACAATTCCAACAATTCGGAATAGATATGCGGTACCCAGCCAAATTGAATCATCATATGGCATCACATGGTTAAGCAAAATGGAGCTCATGGGTATTCAGAAGAGGCTCTCCATCCACCATGCAATCTTGATCGACACCGAGTTGCCTCTCCAGTAATGACAGATACTCGAGACCTTTCCTTGTGACACGGATGCGCTCATTGCAATTGATATCGAACATAGTTGAGATTAACCCGTTAACACAGAGTATCCTTACAACCAAATAGTACCTCACAAACTGCTCATGAGTCAATTGCCCCCCGTTAGAACACTTCTTCATGATGTATCTACTGACCCTTTTGAAATCGTTGATACAAATTAATCCCAACTCCATCCTCGAATCCATAATCATCCTGTTCACATCGGGACGACCGTTCAACATAGGTACTGTACAATCGGATCCACTCTCATTCATGACTTCGGGAACCATTCTATCTCCAACCGTTCCGATTCCGTCCTCTCCATATAATGGGGCGAGTGTGCGGTCACTCTTACAATCGCCAGTTCCCTTTCCTGAACCATCGTCCTGAGAAATCGGACCGCACTTCTTACGACCATTGGGCCTACCCCCGGCACGACGGAACAACCCCGATAACATACAATAGCACATATATCGTGTAAGATATATAGTACATACTCAAAAGTATACAATATGTGAAGGGCTCTTCCTCCGACCCATTCCCGATCACCCATCTCCCCGCAAAGGTAAAAGAAACCGCCAACGATACACCTCCCAATGAACGGGATGAACAAGGCGGTCGTGGGGGCCGTCTTCGGTATTGCACTCATTTACTCCGTACTGTCCCTGATGCTGACGGTACAGGAACTCCTCGACACGGGAATCGTGACCCTGATGCTCTTCGCCCCCAACGGGGATGCACTCGGGATCGACCTGGCGGAGTACCTGTCCCCCATAACAGGGCTCTATCCGGATCTGATCGACACCATCACGGGACTGATATCCTCCGACCCGGAGATGGTCAAGAACATCTCCCTCGCACTCGTGATCGTGGGATTCGTGCTCTCGGCAGCGGGAATGGCCACCAAGCCCTCCCTCGAGGTCGCAGGAACGGAGAATCCTGCGGAATACATGTGGACACACAGGCCAAAGGCCACCGCCAAGGCGCTCGGAGCCCCCTGGGGCCTCCTGACGGCATGCTACAGGAAGCACAAGGCGCTGGTGATACTGCCCATCATACTCCTGCCCCTCTACATACCCTGGTCGATCATGATGACCCTGGCCATGGTCATCCCCTTCGCCATCGTGAAGGGCGTCACATCCGTAAGGATGAGGTCCGCGGCCAAGAAGGAGAGGAAGGACTACGAGAGCAGCACCCACTACGCCGTGTGTCCGAAATGCAAGAGGAACTTCGAGAGGCCGAAGATCAGATGCAAGTGCGGATTGGAGCTCGACTACCCCGTGCCGAACGTGTACGGGATCAAGAAGCACACCTGCAACAACGGACACCCGATCCCCTGCGTGTCAGGGAAAAGGTCCGAGCTCAGAACGATCTGCCCCTACTGCGGATCCGACATCGAGACCAGGGAGGCCATCCCCATCTCCATCGCCATGGTGGGCGCCGTCGGTTCCGGAAAGACCACCCTGATGCTCGCATCCGTTAAATCCATAACACAGATGGGAAGGACCAGGGACGTCTCCGTGGAAGCGGTTACACCGGGAATTTCCAAAAACGCCGTGGCGGCGAAGGATGTCGTCGCCAAGAGCGCACCGGGAGAGCTGGACTCGGAATGCATGTTCATCAGGTCCAGGACCCTGCAGGACAGGGAGATCATCTTCAACGACATCTCCGGACAGGAGTACGAGGCAAAGGAGAACAAGATCCTCTTCGAGGAGTTCTTCACCTACTCCGACGGGATCATATTCACGTTCGATCCGATAGCCCTGAAGAGACAGGGAAGGGGTGCGACGCCCACCGAGGTGTTCGAATCCTTCCATTACATGTACACGCAGATCAACGGCATCAGCCCCAGCAAGGTCAACAGCGTTCCCATGGCCGTCGTGGCCACCAAGAACGATGTCATGAACCCCAAGCTGAAGGACGAGGATGTCAGACAGTTCCTCATCGACAACGGGCAGAACGGATTCGTGAAGGTCCTGGAGTCGCTGTTCAGCAATGTGAGGTACTTCGCTGTCAACTCAACTGGAGATGACTGCGTGTCCGCGGCGAAGCCGGTGTGGTGGATCGTCGGGGAATCCGACCAGGAACTCTACAAGGCCGTCCCCATCGAGTGACGGTCACAAATCGGAGGGGAGACCCTCCATCCAAAACTATTGATGTCGATCGGAGGGGTTTGACCCCCTCCGTGCCCCTTCCGGGGCGAACACAGGCGAATTCGTAATATCGGGATCAGTCGATGAGCTTCTTGATCCACCTCTTCTCCTTCATGGAGATCTTGCCGTCCACGGCGCAGACCATCATGCATATGAGGACGATGTCCTCCTTGAGCTTGGGTGAGACCAGTCCGAGGATGTCCACCATCAGGTCCATGGTCTTCTTGTAATCCTTGGGCTTGTCCAGTCCGCTGGCGTAGAAGATGTCCTTTGCATCATCGTAGGTGAGCTCCATCCCGACGGCCCTCTCGAGCATGGGTTTGAGCAGGTAGAACTCCTCCTCGCTGAGCTTCCCGTCCGCCGCCACGGCACACAGCAGGAAGTCGATGTAGATCGACAGACCGCTGAGACCGTCCTGGGTGATCACCGACAGAGCGGCGATGATATCCGCGGATTTCTCGGAGACGATGGACACGTAGGTCTCGGGGTCCATCTCCTCCATCACTTTGCAGAGCTTGTTGAAATCGCTCATGAACCTTCGATGGTCTCTGTATTTAAAAGATGGATGCCGGATGGTTCGACTCCGCCGAAAGAATGGATGTGTCCGCCATACGGCAGATGTGCACAGGATTAGTTGGATTATATATCCAAATATCCATTCACGGACGATCACCATGTACAGAATCGCCGTATACGGGAAAGGTGGGATCGGGAAGTCCACCGTTTCAGCCAACATATCCTACGGTCTGTCCCGCCTCGGGCACAGCGTCCTCCATGTGGGATGCGACCCGAAGCACGACTCCACCCGTCTCCTGACGGGCGGCAGGAGCATCCCGTGTTTCTCCGACGATCCGAAGAACCTGTGCATGGTCACATCCGACTCAGGCGTTGAATGCGTGGAATGCGGAGGAGCGTGCTGCGGCGAAGGATGCGCCGGAAAGGGCATGTCGATGCTGTTCTCCAAACTGGAGGATGTGCAGGCCGATTACAGGATATGCGACGTCTTGGGAGATGTCGTCTGCGGAGGATTCTCGTATCCCATGAGAAGGGACAACGTCGACGCGGTGATCCTGGTCTCCTCCGGGGAGTTCATGTCCCTGTACGCGTTGAACAACCTCCTCAGGGGGATGAGGAACGTCAACGGCGGGAGATGTCTCATGGGGATTGTCTTCAACCGCCGCGGGGACGAGGGCGAGGAGGAGATGATGGAACGCTACTCCGAGGCTTCCGGGATACCGGTGATATGCGACATACCGAGGGACCAATTGTTCGAGGAGGCGGAGTCCATGGGTGTGACGCTGTTGGAGGCGTTCCCGGGATCGGAGACCGCTAAAATCCTAAACAATCTGGTAGGGAGGATAGAGTCCAAGGGCGAGATGATCGAACCTGTGCCCCTGTCCGAGGAGTCCATGATGGAGCTCGCCTCCGGGAAGGACATAACGTCCGGGAAAGAGGAATCGAAGAGGAAGAGGGAATGCACCTTCGAATACTTCGACCACGAGAGGAACCTCACATTCAACGACAACTTCCTGCTGCCCTCCTGCACATCACACGGTGCGGTGGACGCGGGACTCAAGGTGTACGACCTGGCGGTGGTCCTCCACGGGCCTGCCAACTGCGCCCATCTGATGGAGTTCGCATTCAGACGCAGGTTCTACATGAACTCCGGCGAGAAGGACCACCCGATACCTCCATGCGACAACATCTACAGCTCACGTCTCGACGGGGACAGGGTGTTCATCGGGGACATCCCCTATCTCGAAGATGCCGTGAGGAAGGCCGCGGAGGACGGATTCAAGCACATATTCCTGGTCCCGACCTGTTCCAGCGAGGTCCTCGGTACCGACCTCAGACCGATAGCGGACAGGATGGCGAAGGAGCTGGGACTCGATGTTGCCGCCGTCCCCAGCGACGGGAACTTCCTCGGGAGCAGGTTCGGTTGTCTGGAGGGGATGATGTCCCTCCTCATCGACAGGATGGACAGGGACATACCTATCGACAGGGGCGGGGTGAACCTCATCGCCAGAAGCTTCCTCGGCATGGGAAGGGACAGGAACACGGAGGAGATCGACCGCATCCTGCATTCGATAGGCATGCACCTGGACATGCTCTTCCTGGACCTGTGCAAGATGTCCGACATCGGGGGATTCTGCAAAGCGGAGATCGACATACAGTTGGACAGGTCCAACATCAACGACCGCATGTGCGAGATGATATCCGAACGCACGGGAAGGGAGAGGGCTCTGGTCCTGGAGACGCCCATCGGACTGAGGGACACCTCGGAATGGATCCGCAGGATATGCGAGCGTACCGGGAGGGACCCCTCCGACGGACTGTATGAGACGTTCATGAGGTACACCGAGGGGATGGTCCCGATCATCAACGACGTGAAGGGGAGACACGCGGCGGTCTACTGCTACTCCCACTCCGACATCGAATGGCAGATCATGACCCTGCAGGACATGGGGGTCGTCATAGACGTCATAGTGTTCGCCAAGGGGAACTACGTGGACCACAACGAGAACATACCATCGTTCGAGGGGATCGAGACGATCAGGGACGGTTCCTTCTGCATATTCAAGGACAGGGTGAAGGAGATCGATCCCGACATTGTCATCACGAACCAGCACTCGAGGGCGATGGAGCTGGGTGTCCCGTGGTGTTCCCTGGGAGGCAGGGGATGCGGGATAGACGGTGCACTCGATTGGGCACGGAGGGTGAGGGACTGCATGCTCCTCCCCGGAGGGGAGATGTGGGAGGCGGGACTGTGAGGATCCAGCCCGACGGAACATTGGGTGCCGTGCTGGCATCGGAGGGACTGGGATTCACGGAGACCTTGGTCAACGGTGCCGGAGGTTGCAGATCAAGGACGCAGATCGTCATGAGGGATGTCATCCCGTCGTATTCGCCCGAGGGGCAGGGATGCTGCAGATCACGCTACTTCAGCAGACAGTCAAGACTCCCCTGCACGTATCTGAACGGTGACGACATGGTGTTCGGATGCGAGGGGAAGGTCGAAGCTGCGAAGGATTCGATAGAGGAGGTCTCCGGAAAGGGGACGGCAATGGTGGACACCCTCGCCGCATCCCTGGCATGCTCCGACCATTCCATGCCCGTCGGAGGCGGACCGATAATGCCCGACTGCGACCTGTCCATGCTGACATTCGACGGGGGATATGATGCGATGACGAGGGCCATACTCGAAAGGTCCGACCTTTCCGGCAAGAGGGGGAGGAGATCGGTGAACATCCTCGGATACGGTCTCGCGGACATGGGATGGGAATCCGGAGTGGAGACGCTCACACCTCTGCTGAACGCCATGGGCATAGACGATGTCATGTTCGTGGGATGCAGGAACATGGACCCACACGGGATATCCGGTGCGGAACTGGATGTCATGCTCCATCCACAGAGATCGTCCTCCACAGCGGATTATCTGGAGACGAGATTCGGAATACCGGGTCTGCGTCCATCCCTGGGGGCACCGGTCGGATACACCGCCACTAGGAACCTCCTGATGGAGATCGGGGAGATGATGGACCTGGACCCGTCCCCCGCGATCGCAATGGTTGATAAGGATGAGAGAAGGGTACGCGACAGGCTCCTGAACCTGAACAAGGGTGTGAACTCCCTGAGATGCAGGAACCTGTGCATGGAATGCGAATCCTCGATAGCATATCCCCTCACGGTATGGATGGTCGGGAAGTTCGGATTGATCCCCAGATCGATAAAGGTCACCGACAAGGAGTACCTTCCGGAACTGAACGACTACCTTGGGAACCTCGGATTCCCCGGGGCCATGGATGGGGCCATGCCCGATGATCCGGATGTCGTCTTCACCGACGGCATAGAAGCGGACCTCGGAAGGAAGACCGACGGCGCGTCATCGTACATAGAGATGAGGCTGCCGTTCATCAGGAGCATAGACCTCCTGGACAGAACGATAATCGGACCCCGCGGCTGCAGATATCTTCTGGATTCGCTGCTGAACAACGCCAGCAGGTTCAGATGCGGTCAGCCCTCCAACGCGGACATGCGCTGACTCACAGGATAGAACGGATCTCGTCGAGTTTACCGGCCACCCGGAGCCCTTTGTCTGTGAGGGAGATCCTGGTCCTCTTCCTGTCCACGGGCTCGATGGTCACCAGGCCCATGGACTCCAGGACCTCCACCTTCTCCAGGGACCTAGGGTTCTGGGAGACGTCGTTGTAGATGTCCGTCTTCATGCAGCTCCCGCGATCCTTGATGTATAGTATGATGGATAGCACATGCTTCCCCTCAAGCGCCCTCATCCTCTCATCGGCCGTCCTAGGTTCTGTATCCACCATCTGCACATCTCCTGTCCCGCCACACCGGGATGATCCCGCTGCGGAACAATGTCCAATTCTTGATGTGAAATATATAAGTTGGCAATAATAGATGATTAAAGGTTGAATATTATGATCTTCATTGATTTTTATTCATTAATTAATACTTGTTTATGCTCTATAATCCTAGGAGTATAATCCCGAACATCCGTTCCCCCGAGGTACGACGCTATATACCCGACCGACATTGGGCGGAATTATGGTTAAATCAGTGAACGCTGACCACATCCTGGTGTCCAACGCCAGGGACGCACAGGGAATCATGATCCGCCTCTCCAAGGGCGAGGACTTCGCCGAGCTGGCGAAGAGGTTCTCCAAATGCCCCTCCGGAAAGAAGGGAGGGAAGCTCGGATGGTTCGGCAAGGGCGACATGGTGCCCGAATTCGAGAAGGCCTGCTTCGATGGAAAGGCAGGGGAGATCGTCGGACCCGTGAAGACCGAGTTCGGCTACCACATCATCAGGATCGTCGACCAGAAGTGAGGACGTCTCCACGTCCAGGATAAACGGTTTCAGTCCCCGTCCTCCGTGTTTCCGGGGGAGGGGACCTTTTTGTTGTTCTTCAGCAGGACTTGATCTGGTACGCCTCGTACATCTGGAGAAGTCCGGAGATGATCAGGAACGCACCGATCACGAGCATGATGATGTCCGCGGCGGAATCGGGGTTGAGGATCGCCAGGACACCCAGCACGATGAGGATCACGGCGATGAATATCGTCACGACCTTGCTGACCATGGACGAGGGTCCGCTCTTCAGCTGGACGAGACTGACCAGACCGATGACGATCAGGACCGCACCGAGGATGATCATCAGGAGATCGACCCACAGGCTGGCCGCAACTATCAGAACTATACCCAATATGACCTGTATCGCACCGCCTATTATCGGTATGGTGCTCCTGGTCCTCGCCGCATCGACGAGTGCGATGAGACCGGATATGAGGATCAGGACACCGGCTATGATCATGATCCACTTCAGGGCGTCGTTCCCGAGTACGAGGAACAGCACACCCACGAGGACGAGCACGATTCCGGCGAAGAATGAACCTTTCCAAGGATTGTTATTCTCAATGGTAACTTCCATTTTGAACACCTCGGAGGATGGTTCTTAGTACCGACGTAATAAACTTTGCGTTTTGCTTCCATAAAGTCCAAAGCAAATCGAACATGATTTCGGAATCATCAATCATCTCAGACGGACGACGGCGGGAACCTGATGGCACAGGTCCTGACCGTAGATGATGTCGGAATCGGGCCATCTCTCCCTCACGGAGTCGGCATCCATGTCCTGCCAGTGGCGGAACACAACCAATCCGGCATCCACGGGAGCATCATCGGAGAGATGACAATCGAACCCCATGTCCGATGCTACATCCATGACCCTGTCGACAAGCGCATCCCTGCCCATGCGGCGGATGCCTGAGACCATGTCGTTTCCCTTATCGGACAGAAAGGACCGGATCCCGGCATCGAGGTTCTCCTCGCGGTTCGGCGCGGTGCATGAGGTCATACGGAAGCATCGATGGCACACCTTATAAGGTTGCCAGTGGATTCGCGGGGCATGGTTAATCTCTGTCCGAATGAAGCCGACCCCAGGGACAACGTGGAGGAGTTCGTCAGGAACCCCGAGGTCCTGATGATGCCCGGACTGCGCGGAGTAGGTCTCGAACCCATGATGAGAGTTGTCGAGGAGGAGCTCAGAAAACAGGAGCCCGAATCGGAGATCGTCATCCTCAACAGGGACGTCCTCGCGGATGAAAGCATCATGATGCCCAAGGAACTCACGGACTACCTCCTGAAGAGGGCCGAATGCGGGAAGAAGCTGAACGTCCTCGTGATGGAGGACCTGCCCGTGATCGGATGGCAGTCCTGTCTCGAACCCCTGAGGAACAAGGATGCCCAGGTCTACTGTGCAGGATTCTCCTGCAAGTTCATCCCCGTGTGCACCAAGTTCTTCGAGTTCAGATGATGGTTATAGGGTCACGGCGATTGTTCCGTGACCCGGGAAAACCCCTTATCACCGTCTCCGGCTTCCGGGGATGTGAAGGTGTTTCCGGAGATACGTTGATCTCCGGTTGTTCCTGTTTCAGCGCCTCATCTCGCCCACGAGCATGGTGCAGTCACCGTCTGCTCCGGGTCCGATCGCCCATCCCTCGCCGGTGGTGCTCGCATCCACTTCGATGTTGATGCTCATGGTGACGTCTCCCCTCTTTCCGGAGCCGATGGCGGCACCCTGTCCGTCGTTGAACGCACTGATATCACCGTCTCTGATGATGACATCGGCATAGGCCACGTTTCCTGATCCGATGGCGGCTCCGAGAGCGTGACCCACGGCTTCGACGGTGCCACCGCGGATGTCCACCCATGCCCTGGAGTAGAATCCCGAACCGATCGCGGCACCGTATCCGTTGGAGACGGCAGTGACCTCCCCTCCATCGATGATGATCGTCGATGCCGTTATGCCTTCCTTGTACTGATCCATGCTGGTGGAGCATCCTATGGCTGCAGAGTGCCCATCTGCCTCCGCATACACCTTTCCGCCGTGAATGCCGATGGTCGATGTACCGTCGATTCCGGACCCGATGGCCACGGCACCCTTCCCGACCGAACGGATGTTTCCGCCGTTGATCTCGATCTCCGTTGAACTACCGTTCGAGGAACCGATTCCAACGCCGTCTTTGATGCTGACGACAATGTTACCCCCGTTGATGGTGACCTTCGAGGATCCCACGAAACCTCCTCCGATACCCGTTCCCATCCTGATGGTGGTGACCTCCACATCCCCACCGTTGATGATGACCTCGCAGGAACCGTTCTTTCCGCCTCCGATGGCCGATCCTGCGGCCTTGGACTTGGACTTGACGACACCTCCGTCGATCTGTACGGTTGCACTGCCGTTGACACCCGCACCTATGGTGGAGACACAGGTGGTATCACTCTTCACAGACGAGGCATCGATGGTTCCGCTGTGAATGTATATGGAGACGTCCGCACCGTTGTATCCGCAGATGCGTCCGTCGCCGGTGAGTTTCAGCACACCCTGGGTACGGCTGTCCGCATGAGATACCTCATAGAAATGGACCGATGATCCGTTGGTTATCAGGATCTCCGATGCATTGGAATTGTCCTTCAGTATGATGTTGACGGAACCCATGACACTGAGCGTCTGCGTGGTGTCGAGACCGTCGAAGACGTACCATCCCGTGTACATCGTAGAATGTATCAGACGGGTGCCGGACATGGTGATGTATCCGTCACATGTAGCTTCGACGAGATGTCCCTGGGAATCCCGGTAGACGTAATTGATGTAGTTCCCATCGCCGATCATCGGCGGTAAATTATCATCTTCCTGGTCGGAGGTCTCCGGCTGGTCCGTGAAGATTATCGCGACGGATGCCACGACAAGGGCCAAGACAGCGATCCCGATCAGATAGTCGACCTTCTGTGTCATGAACGTTTATCATTTTACGATCTATAATATATTACGAGGTCGG